>RFKT01000081.1 GCA_003694225.1 Candidatus Dadabacteria bacterium | reverse complement strand
GGATTAGGGATAAGGCGGATATCCTGTCATCAATTCCTACATATAAAGCCCCCCATTTATCCCTATAACTTGGCCTGTAATATAGGATGCAGATGGAGAGACAAGAAAGGATACTAGGTCGGCCACCTCAGAAGGCTTTGCGAACCTCCCAAGGGGAATAGACTCCAGATACTTATTCTTTACATCATCAGGCAAAGAATCTGTCATCTCAGTCTCTATAAATCCCGGAGTGATGCAATTTACAGTAACTCCGCGTGGGGCTAGTTCCTTTGCAAGGGCTTTTGTAAGCCCTAAAAGCCCAGCCTTAGAAGAAACATAGGGAGCTTGCCCAACATTTCCCATCTCTGCAGTAACGGAGCTTATGTTTACTATACTACCCTGCCTTGCCTTCAGCATATATTTAGCAGCGGCTCTGCTACAGTAAAACGCGCCGCTTAAGTTCGTGTTGATAGTAGAAAGCCACTGCTCATCTTTGATCCTTAAAAGAAGCCCGTCTTTTGAGATGCCCGCATTGTTAACTAAAATGTGTATTCCCCCAGCATCTTCCGCTATCTCACTTACTCCACGATTTACCGCTTCGCTATCTGCCACATCAAACTGCACAGCCTTGGCTGCCCCCCCAGCCGCTTTACATGCCTCTACAGTCTGCTGAGCCGCTTCAGCACTTGAATTAAAATTAACAAAGACAGAAGCCCCTTCTGAGGCGAGTTTGATACATATATCTCTACCTATCCCCCTTGAACCTCCTGTAACCAATGCAACTTTTCCATCTAACATTGCACCACCTCTGCGTTAAAAACTTACTCCAGTGTTGAAGGCTTTTTTGCCCCTTTGTCCTTTGCAGCCTTTTGTTTTACAAATTTCATTCCCATGCGTCCCCACGTTCCATCCTCATAACCACCGGGCACCTGCACCTCAAAATCGGCTATGGCGGAGCTTATCCTCAATAGCAGTCCGTCGCCTACAAACTTGTCAGCGACACGAATGCCGTTCATTATAGAGCGCGCATCAGATCCTCCGTGGCAGATAATAGCAACGCCGTTCAACCCCAAAAGCGGCGCCCCCCCGTATGCAGAGGGGTCAAGCTTTTTGTTAAAGACCTTGTGGACCGCCGGTTTTGCAAGCCAAAAGCCTAATTTACCCCTATTGCTTTTTTCCACATACCTTTGAATCGTATCAAACACTAGTTCTACAGCGCCCTCTATAGCCTTCAAAAGAACGTTTCCGGCAAATCCGTCACATACCACTACATCTGCTTTGTTACGGGATATGTCATTTCCCTCTACATAGCCTACAAAGTTTATATTCTGCACCATAGATAGGGTATTTGCGGCGCTCCGGATAATGTCAGTGCCCTTTGTAAGCTCGCTTCCATTAGAGAGAAGCGCAACCCTTGGCTCAGCTATGCCCAAAATAGAGTTAGAATATAGGCTCCCCATTATCGCAAACTGAACTAGCTGAAATGCGTGGCAATCTATATTCGCCCCTGCATCCAGTAAAACCGTAGGCAGATCCTCGCCCATCTTAGGGATAAGGGATGCGATAGCAGGGCGGGCTATGCCGGGTACAGCACCAACATATTTTAAGCCGCCAACCATCACAGCCCCTGTGTTGCCTGCACTGACCACACTTGAAACCTCTCCCTTGCTTAGAAGCTGAAATGCACGACAGATAGAAGAATCGGGCTTGCGCCTTACCGCAGTAGCCGGAGACTCGTCCATCTCTATCACTTCACTTGCATGGTGAATGGAAATGCGCTCCGAATTGTCAGCCCCGAACTTCCTTAAACACGCCTTAATAACCTTCTCATCGCCCACTAAAACGGAGCTGATTCCAAGGTCACGCGCCGCTCGGATAGCTCCTTCAACCACCACCTTGACGCCCTGGTCCCCTCCCATTGCATCAACAGCAACGGGCTTGGAAGGAGATTTTGCCGGTAGATTATCAACTGGCATCGAAGCAGTCTTTCGAGATAACTAAACTTCCTCAACCTCCACCACAACCCTTCCACGATAGTGGCCACAATTTTGGCAGACCCTGTGCCGAAGCACTGGATGGCCGCAGTTAGAGCAGACATTGGCATAAGGCCTCTTAAGGGCGTGGTGAGATCTCCTCTGATCCCGCTTCATAGCAGATGTTCTTTTCTTTGGAACAGCCATAATCCCCTCCCAAATTGGGCTAAAGCAACAGCAAGATTAAACAAACAAATCTGGCAAAATCTATAGCAAAATAGAGAGTTTTGCAACATAGGGGCACCAGAGCTACAAAAAGCAGCATTTTGTACCGCTTTTCACGGACAACTAATCGCCATACACTGCGGGGTCTCCTATAGCCACTGGGGGGTACTTCTCCATAAATGAGCAGACGGTAAGGGCGTATAACCCACCAAACCCAACAAAGAGGGCTATCTCTAAAAAGCCGAAAGGAACAGCATGTGGGGATATCTCAGGCATAATCAACACATATCTTTCAAGCCAAAGCCCCAGCAAGACTATACATGCCGCAAAAGCAAGGGTCCAAGGAACCCTCTTTACATCACGGCTTAAAAGCACGACAAAAGGCGTGATAAAACAGAGGCTAAATGTTATCCACGATACAATACGCCACGGATTTTCCCTTGTTCTTAATATAAGCCACTGAGTCTCCTCCGGCATATTTCCGTACCAGATAGGGAGAAATTGAGAGAAGAAAAGATAAGCCCACAATATAGCAAAGCCAAATGTAAGCTTTCCTAAATCGTGAAACTGTTGCCTTCCTATCATCTCCTTCATAGAGGGATCCTCCCTCCTTACATAAAACGCCCACAGAGCCACAACAGCCCATGCTCCGTAAATATTGCCTATAAAAACAAAGCCGCCAAAAAGATTGGAAAAGAAAACTGGGTCCATAGCCATAATCATATCAAAGGCAAAGAGAGAATAGATTACCGCATAAATCGGCACTAATGGCGGCGCCAGCATAGATAGGGAGTGCTCAAGTTTTGAAGCTTCAGTATCACTTCCGCTCCAGCCATCAAGAAGGTAAGAAAATCTTTCAGATTTCCAATACTCCCCTCCTCTCTCTCTAGCTATTCCAACATCCCTCCTTAACGACAAGTTTACAAACTTGCGCATTATCGCAGTCAGGGCCCCCAAGAGAACAAGCGATCTTAGATAAACGAAGCCAGGCTGCATC
>RFKT01000011.1 GCA_003694225.1 Candidatus Dadabacteria bacterium | reverse complement strand
TTCCTAAGGCATCTAAAAACTCAGGTGAAATTACCTCGTTTTCCCTCAGGACATTCTTAAATCCTGATGCTACATATGACAATTCAAGCAAAGCCCCTAATCCTGAAACAGAGGCTATGGGAGAGACATGAGAAAAATATAGAGGAGAGCTAGAAGCTTTGGTTTCTTTAAGGGGTGATCTTAAAAAACCCAGCTTCTTCCACGAAAAAATCCCATCTTGGGCTTGCAGCTTGGCTGACAGATCTTGAGTAGTTGCAGCTACTATAGGAGTTACGAAAAGTAGCTGGCAATCTTTTTGTCTCGGACCGAGATTTCTTAAGGAGGCATTTGCTAGACTCACCAAAGATGTGGAGGGGGCAAGCCATCCATGAACCTTAAGAATGCCCGATGATATCTTTCTTGTAGCAGAAAGAGGGGGCTCCGGAATAAGCTGTATTCTAATTCCAGTTCCGTTTGGAAGCACTCCTTTAGAGGCAACAAATGCTCTCGCCATCTTCCGCATATAACTCTTCAACTCTGGATCGTGGACTATCTTAACAGTGATCTTGGCTGATTGTGGCGATGATTTAGCAAAGAACTTGCATCCACCAACAGATGCCATACACAAGAGAGAGACAAAGAACAATCTATGCAATCGATCCATCATTTTTGCGATTCATTTCCCGATTTCTTTGCCGTGTGCACGACCTCAGGCAATTTAGACAGCGCAGCTAATTGCCGGCGCCATTCCATGACAGGTACTGCTGGAAATCCCCCATAATCTCCCTTCCTTGGATAATCAGAGGTAATTCCTGACCAAGCTGCAAAACGGCATCCATCTGCAACTGTGACGTGATCCGCAACGCCAACGCCTCCGCCCAAAACAACGCCATTTCCGATCTTGGCGCTTCCCGCAATTCCAACCTGACCGCAAATTATGGCGTGAGAGCCCACAGTGACATTGTGGCCAATCTGCACTAAATTATCGATCTTGGTATGTGACCCTATCCGAGTAGACCCCATTGTCGCTCTATCTATACAGGTATTACAGCCAACCTCTACACCTTCACAAAGCTCAACATTGCCAACTTGAGGCACCGGATGAATCCCTGCACTGTCGTTATAATACCCAAAACCATCTCCGCCTATAACAGATCCGCTTTGGATGACGCAACCATTCCCTATGATTGTATTTTCTCTTATTACAACACGGCTGTGGATTAAAACATCTTTTCCGATCTGTACGCCACCATATATAGTTGTATGAGGCATTATAACAGAGCCGTCCCCTACCACAGAGTCTTCACCAATAGTGACAAACGCTCCAATGTGAACGTCTTTTCCAAGCCTGACTGAAGGGTGGATCGAGGCTTTCTCACTTATTCCAGGATCAGGCCTGAAAGGATCCCAATAGAGGCTTATAATTCGCGCCATAGCCTTTGCCACATCGTCTACAACAACTAGAGGAACATCTGAAATAGGCGCCGCTTTTAACTTATCAGAGACCACCACACCTTTAAGACCGTTCCCTGAGAGAAGCTTTTTAAAGTGCTTCTGGCTTTTACCCATAAAAAACGAGATATGGTTTTCCTTAGGATTATCAATAGGGCACACCCCTATTATTCCTGAGGTGGGTTCGCCGCAGATTTCACCATCAACCTCCCTAGCTATATCTTCTAAACTAAGGCTTATACCCTCTTTTCTCTTATACATATTGTGTAGGATAGGATATTTATAGGAAGGCACACAAGTAGTGCAAAAAAACGGCGCCCCACAAAGGGGCGCCCCGTGTTTAATTAGAGAGAAGAGTAGTATCCGTTTTACCAGCTGCTTTATCCGTGGGGAAGCTAAGTAAGGGGGAGGGGAGAGAGCACGAATAAAGGCAACCGGTTAAAACCTAATCTCCCTTACTTTAAGAATGAATCGAAAAGAAAGAGGTGTCAATAGAACATTGGTTTAGCAATTCTTCGTAATGCGATTTTCCCCTTAAATATTAGGCAATTACAAGAAAGAACCGGGCTGGTATCATAAAAAAATACGGATCTTTCCTACTCTCCAACCAAAACTCCAACAAGCTAAAAAGCTCTTCTTTGGGCCACAAGCGGCATACAGCTTTGTAGATGCATTTTTAAAGAAGTTTTTGTAGGAGAGAGATATTATCCTTTATATTGTCCGGGCATTTAAGCCCCTTTACATATCCCCCTTTACATATGCCTCTTAACAGAGATATAGCCTCTCTCTTAAACCCTGTCTCCCACAAAAGAGAGCTTAACATAACAGCTTTAGTCTCAAGTCTTATTGCAAGTTCCGCTTTAATTGGATCAGGCACTTCCTTTAAATGGCTATAGAGCCTAACTACTTCGCTTGTTTTCTTCTGCACATACCCACTGCTTATAGTTTTAAGCTCTCCCCTTTTAAGAAAAAGTCCTCCTTTATCATTGCCCCTTAAGACTCCGTGAAGATACCAGTTTATACTCAATAAAGGTTCAAGAGAGACAACTGTGCGTAGCGATGCCCAGTCAATAAGCCTTCCCAAAAGCTTTAAGTCAGCAGTCTCATCTGACAAGCCCTTTCCCACAGAACCGGCATTAAAGAGTGCGCCACCTTCATCCTTTAGGGTTAACGGCCTAAAATAGCGCGGAAAGAAAAGGGAAGGAAGGTAAATTGGAGTTATATCAGAGCGAAAGCCTTCTCCATACACCATATAAGCCACAGAAAACCACGAAGGCTCAACTACAAATAGAGAATAAGAAGGCACTCCCTCTAAGGTATTTTTAGCATCACGCCTAGCTTCAAGATACTCCTTAAAATCGCTTAATTCATCAACTACTTCCGGTTTATACAAAAGGAGAAAAGATAACACAACAAAGACAGGACATAACTTTAATGCGAAAGATCGGAATGGCGCTTTGATCCTTCGCGCTATAGATACTATAAACCCAAAAAACAGAGAGGCACCTACACCAGCCAAAGCTAACGGATACAGCCATGAATCAGGAAACCAACCAAGAAAAAAGATGTAGTTTCCAACAGCAATGGAAACCAAGAGATAAAACAGTGAGGGACTCCAACGGAGAAGCAATATAAGCCCTATGATACCTACCACTAAAACAGAGGGTGCTGTTTCATCAACAATATGGGATACACCATTTCTTAAGCTCAGTAAAACCCGCTTGCCAAAGATCTGAAATATAGGTGGCTTGTCTTCGGCCGCTCCGCTAATTCCATCGCTTTTAATCTTTAAGTCCCTCTGATCGGTCACAAAATTAAAGAAACGTTTGAGGGTTGCAGGAGAGCCTGTATTTAAGGGGGGATTGGCAAAAGAGCGAACCGGCACATATCCGTATACGGCAAGACCAACAGTAAAAAGTATGAAAATAGAAGCCCACTGCCCCTTTAACTCTTCAAATCTAAAGATGCCTAGGGGAAGCACTCCTAATATCGCCAATGCAAATGAGATATGATTTCCCAATGCCAACCCAGAGAGAAATGCGATGTACATCAGCGCTTTCCGATCTTTGTGGCAAAACCATCTGATAAAAAGAAAGGTAAAACACTCAAGCAAAAGTAGATTTAGCGTGTACACTTCAGCAACTAGACACTCTTTTAGAAAAAATGGAGAAGATAACAACACTATGGGGGTTACAAGAGAGACAATTGCCGCCTCTATCAACGATAGGGAAAGCAGTTCCAATAGCAATGCAAAAGATATCCCATAAGCGCCAGCTATAGCTAGACTGCCTATAAATGTGGAAAAGAGATTTACCCTGAAAGCTATAGATCCATAAGGAATGTGAGAGAAGAAATTCGCCAACTGAGAGAAGAGGGGAAAACCAGCCGGATGCGCTATGTCAAGATTGGATGCAGACAAGATGAACTCTCCCGAATCTCCCCAGTACAGGCTGGGGGCAGTGCAGTACGAGAGCAGAAGCCAGCTTAAAGCCCAGATGATGGCAGAAAAGCGAAGTATGGAAGAGATAGGGATTGTCCGCACAGTTTATTACCGCTGGCGCTTGTTATAGGCAAATCTTACTACCACTATGCTTATGCCGTAAAGGACAAAAAGGGGTAGAGCCATAAGGAGCTGGGTGAGAACATCCGGGGGGGTCAAAACTGCAGAGACAGTAAATATAGCGACAACTACATACCTAAAGGAAGACGTCATAGCAGATGGGGAGAGGATGCCGCACCTTGCTAAAAAATAAGACACTACAGGAAGCTCAAAGATGGCAGCAAACGCAAGCAGGGCCTTCCCTATAAATGATATGTGCTCGGAAATCTTAACAGTCGGCTCTATCCCAATAGAGCTATATTGAGAGTAAAAAAACGAAAATGCAAAGGGCAACACCACACCATAACAGAACCAAAGTCCAGCTAAAAAAAGCGCTGTTGTCGCAACAACGAAAGGAACAGCAAATCTCTTTTCACTCTCCAACATCCCAGGTGAGACAAACTTCCAAACGTGGTAAAAAATAGCGGGCGAAGCTAGAACACACCCACCAATTAAGGCCATCTTAAGCTTTAGGATAAATGCCTCTGCAGGCCCAGTGCCTATAAGAATCTTCCCCTCAAATGCCTTATAATAAGGAGCAGCCAAAAAAGAAAATATTTCTCCTGCAAAAAAGTAAGAAAGAAACGCTCCGCATATAATAGCAAGGAGAGAGTATATAAGCCTTGTTCTCAGCTCTCCCAAGTGCTCAAGGAAGGACATTTCGCCTTCCGCGCTATTGCCCGTCAGCTCCGAAGCCTCCCTGTGGGAAGTTTCACTATTTGGAAGAAGGTCTGCCATCTTTATCCTCAACATTATCAGGGGTGCCGCTATCTGCATGAGTTTGGGGGGACGTCGGCACTGATATCAGATCACGGGTTCTCTCCTCTAAAGACATCCGCACCTCTTTAGCCGGAGCATATACTGAATTGTAAATCTCCCTTCTAACTGAGTCACCAGCTCGTCTGAGCGACGCCGCAAACCTTCCCAATTTGACAGCGATCTCAGGGAGCTTTTCCGGCCCAAATACGATAAGGGCTATTACCAAAACAAAAATCAGTTCACTAAAACTTACACCAAACATAACTTGCCAATCATTTCTCTTAGATCTTTATAACAGACGATACTGAATATCCTTCAAGTTGTTTACACCCATTTAACTCACTAAGCTCTATCAAAAACTGAATATGCACAACAGCACCACCACACTTTTCAATAAGCCTCGCCGCAGCTCTTGCGGTGCCTCCTGTAGCAAGCAGATCATCTACCAATGCTATTTTAGAGCCTTCACGCACTGCCCCATCGCATATCTCTATGGTATCTTCCCCATATTCAAGGCCGTAGGTGTATTTATGGGTAAGTCCTGGGAGCTTACCCTCTTTCCTAATAAGGACGAAACCCTTCCCTAGCCTGTCAGCTAAAGCAGCGCCAAAAATAAAGCCCCTCGACTCAATGCCAGCTAAAAGGTCAAACTCACTCCTGGCAAGTCCCTTTTCAAGCTCATTGAGGGCATCTTGGAGCCCTTCCGGATCTAAAAGAAGGGTCGAAATATCATAAAACAGTATCCCTTTTTGAGGGAAGTCAGGTACTGTTCTAATCTTTGAAAGCATGCGTTTTTTTATATCTTCCATATCTCTCTCCAATAACACTGCTTTTTTATCACATAATGTTACCTGTCTAAAGTCAAAGGTAAAAAGCCCTTAATCAGAGAAAAAACGAGACCGGGGTGTTAATTTGCTCTGTGTTAATACATAATGTTGATACATAATGTGAATACGTAAAATATGTTTTTTTCTAATAGTGGTACGATTTTTTTATTTAGTAGAGAGGTTTCGTATGCCAAAAAACAGATACTTAGAAGCGCTTAGAGAGATAGGACAGTCAATCTGGTACGACAATCTATCCAGAGATGTGCTTGCATCTGGTGAGCTTGCAAAGATTATAGAGCAGGGGGTAAGCGGACTTACGTCAAACCCAACGATCTTTAACAAGGCAATTGTAGGGTCTACGCACTATGAAAGCCAGCTTAAGGAGCTCACCTCTCAGGGACTGTCACCAGAAGAGATCTGCGACGCCCTGATGATAGAGGATGTAAGAGAAGCGGCAAGGCTCCTAACACCCGTCTACGAAGAGACAGAAGGCCTAGACGGCTATGCAAGCATTGAAGTTTCCCCCCTCCTTGCGAGAGATACTGAAAGCACAATAAAGGAAGCCAAAAGAATCTTTGGCGAATTGAATATGCCAAACATAATGATTAAAGTGCCCGCCACCTCTGAGGGAATACCCGCAATTGAAACTCTTATATCTGAAGGTGTCAATGTAAACTGTACACTAATCTTTTCTTGTAAAGTGTATAAGGATGTAATGGATGCGTATATCGCAGGTATTAGAAAGAGGGCTGAGGCGGGACATTCTCTTTCTGTCGCGTCTGTCGCAAGCTTCTTTGTCTCAAGAGTTGACGCTGCGTGTGAGAAGTTTTATGCAAAACTGGTAGAGCGCGGCGAAGCTGACCCATCTCAAGAAAAGGAGTTTTTAGGCAAGGTGGGAATTGCAAACTCTAAGATTGCCTATAACGCATTTGAGGAGACATTCTCTTCAGACACGTTTAACGATCTAAAAAATCAGGGCGCATCGTTACAAAGGCCGCTTTGGGCCAGCACGGGCACAAAAAATCCAGCATTTTCTCCTATACTCTATGTGGAAGAGCTAGCCGGAAGAAACACTGTAAATACCCTGCCCCCTAAAACCCTATTTAAGCTTATGGAAGGGGCTACTATAGAGCCAAGGCTACACTCAGGGCTTGAAGAGAGCAGAGAGCTAATCAGAAAAATTAATTCAATGGGCATCCCATTTGACAATCTACTAGTGGAGCTCGAAAAAGACGGGGTAGAGGCGTTTGCTAACTCGTATAGGTCGCTTGTTAATGACATAGAGAAGAAAGTAGATGCGTTAAAAGGGTAACAGGTATGGATAATCCATTTGCGGGAGCTTCGGGGGAAAGGCTTGCCAGAGCCCCTGCGACTGCATTGGTAATTTTCGGGGCAACAGGAGATCTGACTCTGAGAAAACTTATACCTGCCCTGTGTAACTTGGCGCAGGATGATTATCTTCCAACTCCCTTTGTGGTGGTGGGCGCATCCAGGAGAGAGATCCCTGATGAACAATATAGGCAAATGATATTAGAGGGAATCAGGGAGCACTCAAGAAGGAAGATAGAAGATAAAATTTGGCAGGAGTTTTCAGAAAATGTATTTTACCATCAGGTGAGATTTGACAACCAGAACGATTACCACCTCCTAAAAGAAAGGCTTGACAATATATGCCGACAAAAGGGAGGAAATTTAAACTTCCTTTACTATCTAGCTACCTCTCCTTCATATTTTGGCTTAATATCCGAGAACTTACATCAGGCAGGGCTTGTCGAAAGCACTAAACATGGCCTGAGAAGAACAAGTGTAATAGTTGAAAAGCCATTTGGGCACGACCTTGACTCGGCAAAAAGGCTGAATCTTGAGCTTAAAAGCAGCTTTGAAGAGAAACAGATATTTAGGATAGACCATTACCTTGGCAAAGAAACCGTTCAAAACATCTTGGTGTTTAGGTTTGCAAACGGCATATTTGAGCCTCTTTGGAACTATAGGTACATAGATCATATTCAGATATCAGTAGCTGAAAATGTAGGAATTGGGAGGAGAGGAGAATACTTTGATAAAACCGGCATAGTCCGGGATATAGCTCAAAACCACATCTTACAGGTGCTCTCCCTCCTGTGCATAGAGCCGCCGGTCAGCTTTACAGCTGACAGCGTAAGAGATGAAAAGGTTAAAGTACTGAAAAGCATAAGAAGATTTACAACGCCCCAGCAGATAGAAACCTGTACAATACGCGGACAATACATTAAAGGCTATATAAACAACCAAGCCGTACGAGGCTACACGGAGGAAGACGGTGTTGCAAAAAATTCAACCACAGAGACATTCGCCGCTCTGCGGCTTGAGATAGACAATTGGCGGTGGGCTGGTGTACCTATATATATTAGAACAGGGAAGAGGCTTCCAAAAAGGATTACTGAAATTAGCGTTCTATTTAAGAGGCCCCCGGATATTCTCTTCAAAAACTTGTCTTACAGGGGTGTAGATCAAAACGTTTTGGCTATCCAGATTCAGCCCCGGGAAGGTATCTCCCTTAAGATCTGCTCTAAGCCCCCAGGTCCCCGCCTTAGAGCAGAGCCGGTTGTCATGGAGTTTAATTATGGCCATTCATTTGGTGTTCCTTCCCCGGAGGCCTATGAAAGGCTTCTGCTTGATGCAATGAAAGGGGATGCAACCCTGTTTACACGGGATGATGAGATAGAAGAGGCGTGGGATATACTTGACCCTGTACTTCACCACTGGGAAACTAAAGATTCTCCCCCCCTATACACGTATGAAGCTGGCACATGGGGGCCAAAAGAAGCAGCCAACCTGCTGAAATCCAGCGGTAGGCGATGGAGGAGATTGTAGAACGTAAAAAGGAGTCATCATGCCTGATAACTATGTGACCATAAAGGACATTGAAAGCTTAGAGGAGGGAATATCTAGGCTCAAACACTCAGGCGACGGGTGGGGTTATACAGGCATGTGGAGAGCAAACCAAAACACAATTCTGATTGTACCCTCTACAATAACCCAATCTGAGCAAGACGCATTACTTGATAGTTTGTGCAAGGTAAAACCCGCCAGATACTTTGTTGTAGAACTTCACCCAGAGAACACAGACTTAAAATTCAACGTCTCGGCAAGATGCCATTTTATATCAGATGAGCAGAAGGTTTGTTCTGATGTGATAAAGATCTCTTCTGTAAATACAGCACGAGTTGAGCGGACTGCTGGAATCATTAGGGAACACTTAGTCACGGGGGCGCATACTGATGTTGTGATAGCCAACATAAGCTCTAAGTTAAAAGGTGTGTTAGATCCACTAATATTGCTGGGAGATCGGGTAATATTTGACTCTACTCAGATAAATGCAATAGATATCCCCTTATATCTACTTAGGCTTGCTGAGGAGGTCATAGATCTTGAATGGATTAGACTCTCACCGTGGCGCGGCCTTATCAAAAACACATTTGATATTCCAGCTGTACTAAATTCAGTAAACAATATCTCTGCTATAAAAATAATTGAGGGTGTAAACCACAGTCATTTTCCCTCTCTTCTTATTGGAGGTTGGATCCTTGCCTCCCTTGGGCTTGAAGCAACAGCAAGAACCTCCGGAGGATTTGAATGCATACGCCACGATGGACGAATAATAAAATTGGAGTTTATTAGTGCCCCATCTAAATACTCTTTAACTGAGGTTGATTTTTTGTTCGATTCTTCGGCAGAGCTAAATGAGATAAAAATATCTAGAAAAAAGGCAGAACTTTGTTCTATAGTAGC
>RFKT01000080.1 GCA_003694225.1 Candidatus Dadabacteria bacterium | reverse complement strand
CTCTCTTCTTTCCTGCATAGTGACCCTTGTGTTTTTAGGCGGGTGGAATATCCCCTATGTTGATCTGCCTCCAACGTGGTGGGGAGCGCTTATCGGGCACTGCGTTTTCCTTGTTAAGGTTGTTTTTCTCTGTATTTTGCAGATCGTAATTAGATGGACTCTTCCTCGGTTTCGGTACGATCAGCTTATGAGGCTCGGATGGAAGATACTTCTTCCTTTTTGTATGGTTAATCTGCTTGTAACAGCGGCTGTTAAGCTTTTGCTTTGAGGAAGGTATATGGTGTTAGCAGGCGTATACGGAGAGAGGTGATGGCAGAGATTTGTTGGTGGATAGTAGCGGCTGTAGCTGTTTTTAGCGCCATAGGGGTTGTGGCTATAACACGCCCCCTTTTTAGCGCATTTTCGCTTGTGCTTCATCTTATAGCGATAGCAGCTCTTTATGCTATGTTGGACGCTCACTTTTTAGCTGCTGTGCAGATTCTAGTTTATGCGGGCGCTATTATGGTGCTTGTAGTGTTTCTGATTATGCTTTTAAGCCTTAAAGGTGAGGATAGGCCGGTTTCATTAAAGAGGGCTTTTACAGGAGGGATTTTTCTCTCTGTCTTTGTTGGTCTTATATTTTCTGGGATTCAGCTAAGCTTTGACAAGCCTGATACCGGCTTTGTTGGGTCTGTCTCTTCTATCGGATCTGAGCTATTTTCTCGGTATGTTTTTACATTTGAGATAATTTCTGTGTTGATAATGGTTGGACTTGTTGCGGCTGTTGCGCTTGCAAAGAGGGAGGGTGGAAATGGCGCTCAATAGTTATCTCTTTCTCTCTCTCTTGCTCTTCGGTATAGGAGCTACGGGCTTCCTTTTAAGAAGGAATGTTATAGTAGCCTTTATGTGCATTGAAATTATGCTCAATGCGGTTAATTTGAGCTTTGTTGTGTTTTCCCGCATGCACAGCTCTGTGTCCGGCCAGATAGGGGTATTTTTTGTTATGGTTGTTGCTGCTGCGGAGGCTGTGGTGGGGCTTGCAATAATAATAGCTGTGTTTAGGAGCATTGTATCGGTTGATAGCTCCGATGCTTCAGATCTTAATGGATGAGTTTATGGAAGGTATGTCTTACATAGCTTTTATCCCTCTCTTCCCTCTTTTAGGGGCTTTAATCTCTTATTTGGTAGGCTTGCGCTTTAGATGGGTTTCCGGCTGGATCGCCTCGCTTGCTTCCTGCCTCTCTTTTTGGGCGGTTTATTGTGTTTATTCCTCTCTTCCGGAGGGAGAGATCTTTAAGGTAAACCTCTTTACGTGGATGGATGTAGGGGGATTAAAGGCGAACTTTTCCTTTGCTTTTGATGCGCTTTCTGCGGTTATGTGCCTTGTCGTTACCGGAGTGGGGAGCTTGATTCATATCTATTCCATCTCCTATATGGCTCAAGATAAATCGAAGCATAGGTACTTCGCTTATTTAAATCTCTTTCTGTTTTCTATGCTTCTTTTGGTGCTTGGCGCCAATTTCCTTGTGCTTTTTATCGGATGGGAGGGGGTTGGGCTTTGCTCATATCTACTTATAGGGTTTTGGTTTGAAAACCTTGAATTTGCCAAGGCAGGACGCAAGGCATTTATTGTAAATAGGATAGGGGACGCCGGATTTTTGTTGGCAATCTTTCTCGCTTTTTATACCTTTAATACGATTGATTTCTCTGAGATTTCTGCCAAGATAGCAAATTATAAAGACATTTCACTGTATGTTCCGGTTTTAACCGCAATAGCGCTGTGTCTATTTGTTGGCGCTACCGGAAAGTCAGCTCAGATTCCCCTTTATGTGTGGCTGCCGGACGCTATGGCAGGTCCTACCCCTGTGTCAGCCTTGATACACGCCGCAACGATGGTGACAGCGGGTGTTTATATGATGGCAAGGACTAACTTTATCTTTGACCATGCTCCTGTAGCTATGGCAACAGTTTCAGCTATAGGATGCCTGACAGCCCTTTTGGCGGCCACTATCGCCATAGCTCAGTACGATATCAAGAAGGTGTTGGCCTATTCTACTGTAAGCCAACTCGGGTTTATGTTTATGGCCGCGGGAGCCGGGGCTTATTGGGTTGCGATTTTTCACCTTGTAACTCACGCCTTTTTTAAGGCCTGTCTCTTTCTATGCTCAGGATCTGTTATTCATGCATGCCACCATGAGCAGGATATGAGAAAGATGGGAGGATTGGCAAGCAAGATGCCGATAACCTTCGCAACATATCTTGTGGCTACCTTTGCAATCTCTGGGATCGCTCCGCTTAGCGGGTATTACTCAAAGCATGCTATCTTGTCTGCCTTTGGCAAGAATCCGTATACAGGAGCTTGGGCCTCTTTTTTGGGGAGTGTAGCTTCTTTTACGGCGCTTCTTACAGCATTTTATATGACCCGTTCCCTTTGCCTTACCTTTTTAGGGCGCTACAGGGGCCATCACCATCCCCACGAAAGCCCCATTCTTATGACCCTTCCCCTTGTGGTATTGGCCGGTTCGGCTGCTGTGGCGGGGTTTTGGGGCGGTGAGCTCTATGAGTATTTAACGGAGGCGATTCCCTCTAACGGGTATCACTTCCACTATGAGATGTTGGGAGAAGCTTTTGGTCACAGCCTTCCTTCATTGGGGGCGATAGTTTTAGCATTTGTTCTTTATACCAGGCTTGACTTCATTGTTGCTGCGGTGGCGCGGACGCTTCCTGCTATTACATCCGCTTTGAGGAATAAATATTATATTGATGAGATTTACGGGCGTTTTGTAGTCGAGCCTCTGAAAGGGCTTTCTTATTATCTTTGGAGAGGAGTTGACCAGATGGTCATTGATGGTGCTGTTAACGGGACAGCGACAGTAGCCGGGTTGACTGCTGAGATGTTAAGGGCGGTGCAAAACGGAAGGATATTGTCATATGCGATGATTATGGCTTTCGGGGTGGTTTTGGTGCTTATATTTGGCGGATTATTTGGATGGGCTTTTGGCTAGGCTATGGTTGAAGCGATAAAAATTATCCTTGAGAGGCACCTTTTGTCTGCGGTGATCTTTACGCCGCTTTTGGGTGTCTTGTGGCTTTACTTTATCCCAGGAGGCAGTGAGCGCCAAAAGCTCTACCGTGGGATTACCTTTTTGTGGTCCCTTTTGGTGTTTATCCTTTCCCTTTTGGTGTTAATTCGCTTTAAGCCTTCTAATACTGGTTTTCAGCTCGTTGAAAACTCAATATGGATAGATGCCTTTAATGTCCGCTATGCAGTTGGCGTTGACGGGATAAGCATTTTCTTAGTTTTGCTCACAACATTTCTAATGCCTATCGTTATTCTGGCATCTCACTCTGTTTCTAAATCTCTCAGGGGATATCTTGCAAATATGCTTCTTTTGGAATCAGCAATGCTAGGGACATTCCTCGCTATGGATCTCTTCCTCTTTTATCTCTTTTGGGAGCTTATGCTCTTTCCCATGTATTTTCTTATAGGGATATGGGGAGGGCCAAGGAGGATATATGCCACGCTCAAGTTTGTGCTTTATACGGTGTTTGGCAGTGTCTTGATGCTTGTCGCGATCTTTTATGTTGTCTATGTCCACTATAAGGAGTTTGGAGAGGTTAGCTTCCTTATCTCTGATCTTCTCCAAACTGTATTCCGCTACCGCACTGAGTGTATCCTGTTTTTGGCTTTTGGTATTGCCTTTGCTATTAAGGTTCCTATATTTCCTTTCCATACTTGGCTTCCGGATGCCCACGTTGAGGCTCCAACCGGCGGTTCTGTGGTGCTTGCAGGCGTACTCTTAAAGATGGGGCTTTATGGGTTTATCCGATTTGGCTTTCCGCTCTTTCCTCGGGCCTCAGAATATTTCACTCCTCTTTTGGCTGTACTTGCTGTAGTTGGGATCATTTACGGGGCTTTAGTTGCTTGGGCTCAAAGCGATATCAAGAAGCTGGTTGCTTATTCCTCGGTTTCTCATCTAGGCTACTGTGTACTTGGCTTTGTCGCGCTTAACTCGATTTCCACAACCGGCTCTATAGTGCAGATGTTAAATCACGGCATCTCTACAGGAGCGCTCTTTCTTTTAGTCGGTGTGTTATATGACAGACGGCATACAAGGGAGATAAAGGAATATGGCGGATTAGCTTCTAGGCTTCCGATATATGCCTTTTTCTTTTTAGTGTTTACCTTAAGTTCTATAGCGCTTCCCCTTACAAACGGCTTTGTTGGTGAGTTCTTGATACTTATGGGTTCATTCTCCACTATGCCTGTATACGTTGCTTTTGCAGTGCTAGGTGTGATTCTGGGCGCTATCTATATGCTTACTTTGTATCTAAAGGTTATGTTTGGAAAGATTGATGAGAAAAAGAACGGAGCGCTTTCTGATGTTACGAGAGGAGAGATAGCCACCTTTGTCCCGCTTTTATTTATGGTATTTTATATAGGAATTTATCCTCAGTGGATTATCTCAGTGATTAAGCCGTCTGTTGATCACTATGTCTCATGGATGGAGGAGAGGAGATCTATACTTGTTATGCCGAAATATGCTGGGAAAAGTGGGGAGAAAAAGGCTTTCTCCGTATCTTTTGAAAGGGGTACCGGGGAAAGCGGGGCAGATGTTGTAGATGCTTTGAGTATAAAAGGGATGTGACAAGTGGTGGGAAGCTATTTTACTTTGACTGACATAGCATGCATTTCCCCAGTGTTGGTTCTCTCTGTTGGCGGTATAGCGCTTGTTCTTATCGATGTGTTTACAAAGGGAGGCTGGGCAAGGCGGGATTTTTCACTTTTTGTTGTTGTAGCG
>RFKT01000010.1 GCA_003694225.1 Candidatus Dadabacteria bacterium | reverse complement strand
CACCTATCCCGTTTTCCTTTTAGAGGTTGGAACAAGGCATACTAAAAACTCTATATCGCCTACCCTGACCCAATCTCCATGATCAAGCTCAATCCTATCCTCTTCACGGCGGTAAGAATCAGTATTTTCTCTCCTGACAAAGACTCCCCTTTCACTCATAAGATCCTGTATCTCTACACCACCCTCAACGCTTACCCTAACAAGAGCATGAGGAGTTGAAATGGACTCATCGTCTATAAGCATATCGTTGTCCTTTAAGCGATCCCTAGTAATAAAAAACTTATCCTCCCTAAGTTCAGTAGCTTTTCCGAGTGGATTGGTAAAGTCAACAAGCCAGCCTATAAGCCGCCCTTCACTGCCTATCTTTGGAACAGAGCTTACAGCCTTCTGTTCTCTGTGTGGTTTTTCTGTGGCTTTTCTGTTGTGCTCTTTTGCCTTTTTCTTCCTTTTGGACTTTATTCTATCCGGTTTTGCACTAATTTCAGCTATTTCTGCTTCTTCAGCTCCAGTAACATCCATTGGTTCCTCCTCTATATCCCTTGCATTAGCGCCCTTGTCTTGGTAAGCCTTGGGCCCAAAGGACAGTTTTGGCTCTTCGGGCTTTCCTCTTTCAACTATTACTTGAGGCTCTTCACTTCCTTCAGCAATCCTTTCACTGCCATTTACAGGAGGAACAGGTTCTTCAACTGCTACTTCCTCCATATAATCTGCCAGAGGATCCTCTTCAGATGAATAACTCTCATCTTGCACTTCATCATATGCCCGATCACTCATTTTGGGCTGTTCCATAGCTGAACTAGTTTTCTGCCGAACCCTTCCGCTACTCTTAGCTCTCTTATCAGTCTCCGATGAAGCAGCATCAGATTTTTCTGATTCAAATACTGCACCGCACATCCTACACTTGGTAGATATTGCCGGCACTAAACTCCGGCATGAAGGACACCTGACAAATGTAAGTTCTGTACTATCTCCTGGCATTGTTCGCTCCTTTTAATTTTTAATATAAAATTACCCAAGCCCATCCATAAACAAAACCATGGCAATGACAACAAAAGTTACAACAGCAATTATGAAAACCCCGCCTAAAATATAAAATCTCTTTACCTTTGCATACTTTGCAAAATCTAACGAGTCCTCACGCCTCTCTGCGCTCTCAGAGGCACGGTAAGAAAGGTCAGCAACACCGGGGACCGCTTCTAGAGAATCTTTTATTTCATCTTCCGATATAGAATCACTATAAAAGGTTGAAAACGAACCTCCGCTCATTTTGTATGCTTCCTCATCTTCCGCTGTAAAACAAACAGAAAAAGTAATTCCTGCTCCTATATCAAAGACTGCTGCCTCTTCTTCAAGAATAAAAGGTTTATTTTTCTCGAGCAGTTTATCACGATAAGCTATCCCATTCCTGCTACAATCGGTAATGGAAACAACTCCTGATTTACTCACAGAAAAGACACAGTGTTTCCTAGATACATGTGGAGCACCTACCCAAATATCACTATCGGGATCTCTTCCCAGCACCACTGTGCTTCCGGGAGTTAAACTAAACCTTGCTGGTCTTACGAGTTCAGACAACGACACAACGGCAGGATACCCGGTCCTCACAGCAGGAAATAAATCAGACTTTTCAGATTTTTGTGACAGCACATTTGTGTACTGCAACTCGGAATCCACACCCACTACAATTACACTGCCTCCAAGCCTCACTCCTATGCCTGGATTGAAAACATATCTACCTGATATCTGCTGATCTTCTACATATGTCCCATTAGTCGAACCCAAATCCTCTACCCAAAACTTTCCTGATTCATATCCAAATCTGGCATGGACAGAGGAAACATCAGGTGAATCAACGCGCAGAAAGCATTTGTTAGATCTGCCTGCAACAACAGTACTATCTACAGGAAATGAAACTGTTACCGGTTTATCTCCCTGTACTACCAAAGCTGGATAAACAGGAGATGGGAAGGCGCAAGCACGCTTTAAAATTCGCGCGCCAGCAAAATCGGGACTATCTTCCATATTGTACAGCAGATCCGCATCAACTGCTGCAACCCTTACATTGAAAGGCCCTATTTCAAACAAAGAGCTATGAGTATATTCGCCACTTAAAAATTCAGGTACCTTCACACCTTCGCTATTTAGCAAAGGTGTGCTATAAAACTTTGGGCCTAACCCTCTTCTAAATTCGAGTTCGTAATCTAAAGCCTCCATGTCTTCCACCACTACGTTGGCCCGTTCAGAGCTACCCAAAACAAAGGTTGGTCTCTTAACCATAAGAGTTTCAACCTCTCCACTTTCATCTTTGAAATCTATCTCAACAATAAACATACTCTTTACTTTCCACCTTATATTGGGAGTTGAACAGGCAGCCTATGGATCCAAAAATCATCTGCTTAAACCGTACCACAATGCACCTTAATCCCGGCAAAAAACTCCACCAGCAGCATGTCAAACATGGTTTTATTTATTTGCCTGCATTCTCTCCCTAACAACCCAAAAATTTTTAATATATGCCTCTCTTACCTCTGGATCCTTTTCTCTCTTAAATTTATTCAAAATTAAGCGGAGTGTGGTTATATTGTTAGTTCCTTTAAGGGCATCTATAGCCGCAAGTTTTACAGACTTGTCCCCATTTGACAGTAGATACAAAAGGTCACCTGGCTGTATAACTTCCTTGTATCGCTTTATTACCAGTACCGTAAACCTTGGAGAATTAGTGTCAAGAAGGATGCTCATTAACTCCTTGTCTATAGAATACCTGTCAAATGGTGCCAAGGCTTCCTGAATCTGCTCATCTGTCAACTTGTCTCTCATCGACAAAAGCCCTATTGAATGTATAAAGGCCAACCGGCTGTTCCATGCATGCGCCTTAACCCACTCTACCAATGAAGCAATCAATTCTTGGCTCAAGGTGCGTGATACAAGAATGTCAAAGATCTCCAGAAGGATATTCGGCTCAAGATCATCTGCACATAAAGTAAGCATGATCTTTTCAAAGAGACCGTCATACCACTTCCCAAAACTTG
>RFKT01000009.1 GCA_003694225.1 Candidatus Dadabacteria bacterium | reverse complement strand
GAAGAGATCTGAATCTTAAAGGCTGCCAGTGAAATTTTGTAGGAAAAGCTTAAATATCAATCTTTATGAAAGGGGAGTCACTATGATCGGGGCAGCCTTAAGCCTTCCGATTATACTCGCAATAATCCTAGTAATATACGATCTTACACGAATCTATCTTGCAAGAATCACAGCCAAACAGGTAGCGCTTACAACAGCAAGGATAGCTGTCTCTACCGATGTAACTTCAAATTATCAGGACTTTGTTGTAAAAAATATAGTAAATCCTGCTTCGGGAGAGGCTTCTTCAATAACCAAAAAAAGAAAAGACTTTTATGATGCCATGAAAAACTCATCGAGCAATTACTATTGCGGAAAAAGCTACCTCACAACTAAAGAGAAGCGCACATTAAATTTAAGCTACGGGTACCTAAACTCACTAAATCCTAAAATTGCCTTTCCAACTCCCTATCCCCTAAACTCAAAGTCTGAGCTTGGCGGCGTTACTAATTGCTCGATATACTTCTATACACTGGAGCTCTCATCAGCAACCTCCGGCGGCAGTCCAATACTCATAGGAGCAATAAAACTAAACAAGCAATATAATAGGGAATACTGGGTTGCTTGCACCGTGCCCTTGGTAGCCCTTAACCTTTTAGGTGTAAATTATGGAGCGGAGTATCTCACTGTTAAAGAATCTGCTTTAGCTTATAAGTCCGGGACTATAAATCCATGAAAGGAAAAGAGGGTATAGTATATATCGAAACAGCCATAGTGCTTATAACCCTTCTTACCATAGTCCTTTGGTTTTCAAAGCTATACTCCGAATCGCTTCACCGCATGTACCATGAAGCCTTAGCCATCGAGATTATGATGGGGCCTCAGAAAGCTTCAATGGTCTACAATTCTTCGGCTCACATATTTGAGGAACTTGGCGCAAGCACATCTCCTACTATGCAGGAATTTGTTGATGATATAGGAAATTTTTTTACTGCGAGGGCTCCGGATTCAAGCTATGCGCTTTATCTGGCTCTTGTGTATTTAAAGATAGACAGTAACAAAGGAACTGTAAAGCAGACATCGATTCCGGTATCCACAGTTGTGTATTCATACGGGAATTCTGATCCCGCAGAGTGCGGAGATGATGCCACATACAAACCTATGGTTCTTCAATATGCTCAAAGCAAATTTAATACATTATATGCCTATTCAGCAAATAATAACCATACTGCTCTTTCTGACAGCAATGGGGGAAGATTGGGAGTAAAGCTTTTAGATCTCAATATAAAGGGAATAAGGACAAGGCTCTATGAAAGCCTTATGCCGTTTGTATCTTTTATAATCTGCTCAAAGCCTCAGGATATCCCTATGGCATCTGTTGTAGTTACGAAACACTTTATGGTGCCAAGGAGGCATACTGCTGATCTCTAAGGATACATAGCTATGAGTACTAACCCGATACAAAGTTCTAATAGAAGGAAAGAAGAAGGGTATGTCGTTCTGTGGTTTCTTTTGCTTGTGATGTCAATAATAGCCTCTGGCCTTATTTTTCTCCTTTATTGCGAGGCAAATGTCACCAAATTAAAGACACAGTTTATAGCTATGAATATAGTTGCTTTAGGAGCATATAATATCGGCTACGATGAGCTTGACACAGACAATGTCTCAGAGGTTCTAAATCAGATGGCCGCAATGGCTCAAGTTTATGGATTTGAATCTGCTGCTCCTGACGGGACAAACGAGCAGACATTTACAGATGGAAGTAGGCTTTTATTTGAACATATAAGGCCGCCTGCCACAGGATGGGGTGTAAAAGCCTCTGTCTCCATTGAGCAGGGAGTTATTAGCAGCCTTATAACCACCCTCTCTTCCATAAAGCCTGCCTTTTTGGCTGTAGCAAGGCAAGAGCCTACATATATCGAGATAGCGATTGATAATTCAATGAGCCTTGCTTCCTGGGGAATAGAGGATCTATTAGAGGCATTCAATGTGGTAGATTCAAGCGGCGGTGTAGGCTCAAATGGAAGACTCGTCGGCGGAACAGTAGTTCCAAAGCCGGAGATACAGACTATGATGCCCTTTTCATTCGATGAAGCCACAAGGATAGTAAGACCTTGGAACAAGGGCTCAACTGAGTGGCCTCCGACCACAGCCACATCCACAAGCTGCACACAAACCGTTGAGAGCGAATGCTCCTCATACAATACTTATCTAAAGGATCAAGAGACTGTATTAAATGAAAGAGCATCAGAACTTTACATGAACTATAAAAAGACCTCCATATTCCTTACATCCGCCATCGGAAGGATCTCTCCTTACTTAGATGTTGTTGTCTTTGCTGGGGCAGTTCCCTCTTCTGTAGAAAATTGGCTAGAAAGTAATGTATCATCCACACTTCCTTCCTTTACAAACAACGGCGTATACCCTGTATTTATGTACGATGAGGGAATGTATGGAAACTACTCCCTTGATGCCACAGGTAAGATAACCGGATCCCTGATTAAGCAATACTCCATAACAGAGCCAAAGGATCTATTCTCTGACACTGTCCCTGTCTCTATGGCTCCAGATAGGGTTGCGCAGTTTTTCCTAAATTTCACCTTCTATAGGAAGCTTCTAAAATATGTGACACTAGCAGATTCTAGCGGGATTAAAATAGTAGGCGCTGGTGAGTATTCATATGTGCTTGATCCAGCCCTGCCTTATCTAAATAACTCTCTCTCAGATGATGGCTTTCCTTTTGATTATAAACTAAACGAAACAGGAGGAACATATGAAGAAGAGATAAACTACTATGAGTATCCAACTGGTTTTCCCTCAAGACCCCCAGTTTTTGAAGAAGAAGGGTCTGCCTTTATGACTAACTCATCTATTCCTCCATCAATGCAGTATCCGTGGGAGTTTGATTGTAGCACCGGCCCTTCAAAGCATAACAATGCGCCGCTATCCAACACACCCTATGAGACTGGAAATGTGTTGTGCTACATTCAAAATCTCTGCGTTTCGCCACCTGAAGACTGCTCAACTTCACTATTCACAAATCCAAATGTTTATTACGATACTTTAAAGGTAAAAAGCCCTGATTGCACCTATCTTGACGCTAGCTATCGGCCTAGGTGTAGAAAAGCAGGGTCATCAGTTGCTGAAACCGGTGCTGCTGTAATATGCATGGATGGTGCTCCCCGCTGCTTCCCTGATATTACGATGGTGCCAGATTGTTATAGCCTGCTCTCGGGATTTCAAAATCAACCTCCACGGTGCTGTGAACAATTAACCTCGGCAGGTTCAAGCTGCCTAAGCAACGACTACAATCCAAAGACATCTCCTCCCGTTCCTCAAGGCCACAATACCAGTCCAATATTTAGGGGAAAACTTATATTTCCCACCGAAGTAAAAAAGAGTGTAAAAGCAAGTGTTTTTCACTTCCTAAACGATCTAACCCCAATGCCGGGAGGCACATATACCCAAAATACTATACCAAATGATAGATGCACCTCATTTCAAAATGAGTTTGGAGGCACAGGAAGGTGTATCTTAGTGCTTATTACAGATGGAAGGCCTTACGGCATTAACTATAATGGGCAAACAGTAATGACAGACTCCGAAATACTCTCTTCTTTACAAAGCAATTTAGACACTTTTACTGCAATGGGGGGAAAGGTATATACTGTAGTACTTGGAACAAGAACAAGCGAGTATACAGAGATGCTTACTACTATACAGGATAATTGGTCATCTCTCTCAAACGCATTTAAGGCAATTGTAAACCAATATGTGATCCCTCAACAGTCAATACCGGCTGTTTTATGCCCTGTCTGGGATGCCGGCAGGCCATCAGGTGTTCCCACCTGTGATACATATAACAACACCGTTCTTCCCACCCATCAATCAGATACTTCCATGTATACCAAATTTAAATCCTTCCTGAATGATAAGACAAATAAGAGATATTATATCTCCACCTATGCAAAAAATCCTTATACCGGCATAACCTACGATCCAAATTTTGTAAGCGATCTGGGCTATATGCTCTCAGCTCAAAAGGGAGAAGTGGCCTTTTATTACTAATCTTTGTCACCCCCCTAGCCCCCTGAGGGGGCGTTATTTTCACCCCACTAGCCCCCTGAGGGGGCGTTGCTATTACCATCTATTTTGTTCTAATCTAAGCGGACAATCATATCGGCTAAAGGCAGAGAGAGTATGGAGACAGCAGAAAAAAGGGAGAAAAGTCCAAAGGTTGATGTGGCCTCCGTAATGGAGGAGATAAGAAAAGAGATCTTGGAAGCCAGAAAGAGCGAAAAGGATCTTCCCTTTACACCCTTAAAGACAGATTTTGACGGCAAAGAACAAAAGGCCGGCAAGCTCCTTAACTCAGAAGAGCTTAGGTTTCTAAATAGACACCACTCATATCCCCTTGAGTCATACTGCCCTGAGGAGCTTTCCTCACATCGGCCGCTTTTAGGAAGATTAATTGTAAGGCTTAAACGGAAGTTTATGGCATTTTTATGGGATGGGGTGCTAAAACGGTACTTTGAATCTGAGAGGGAGTTTAACGCAAGTTTGGTGAGATACCTCAATGAGGTCTCAAAATATGTTGATGCCAGAGACGCATTTATCTTTTGGGAGCTTATAAGGAAACTAGATGTAGATATAACCAAAGCCCTTGAAAGAATCGAAAGAGTTGGAGACGAAAGGCTTGGAGATATTGTGTCTTCAGAAAAGAAGATAATGAGACAGATAAATGATCTCAATGAAAGGGTTGTTAAGATAAACACCCTTTGTAAATCTCTGGAGCAAAAGGTAGAAGAGGTTGACTCTGCCACCAGAGGACTTGAAAGAATCATAAGCAAGATAGGAGGCACAGGAAATAGCGGAAAGGGCAGTGAAACACACAAAGAACAAGCTCAAGATTACACCTATCTTATGCTTGAAAACAGATATAGAGGCTCAGAGGAGGAGATTAAAGATCGCATGAAATTCTACCTTTCCTACCTTAAGTCTGCATACAATCTCCACACCTTGCCTGTGTTGGATATAGGCTGCGGAAGGGGGGAGCTTCTTGAGCTACTAAGAGAAAACGGTATTGAAGGGGTAGGGATTGATATTGATAAAGCTATGGTTGAAATGTGCCGTGATAAGGGGCTTAAGGTAGAAAACGCCGATTGCCTAGATTACCTAATGAACCTCAAAGATAACTCCCTTAGCGCGGTTATAGCACTTCAGGTAATTGAGCACTTAGAGGTTGGAAAGCTTAAGCGGCTAATCTCTCTCTCCATAGAGAAGGTAAGAGATGGCGGGGCGGTTATATTTGAGACTATTAACACCGATTCGCTGGTTGCACTTGGAAGGAATTACTTTAAGGATCCAACCCATGTTTTCCCGCTCCATCCAGATACAATGAGATTTATTATGGAAGGTGCCGGGCTTAAGGTAAAGGATGTAATCCCGCTTAGCCCCTTTGGTAAAGAAGCGTCCCTCCAAGAGATTGAGGTTGGAGACTTTGCCACACCCAGATGGAGCTATGCGATTGAACTACTCAATCGAAACATCAGAAGGCTAAACTCTCTTCTTTACGGCCATCAAGACTATTGCATTATAGGGGTGGTGGAAAAGGAATAACGGAAAGTTAACTATCGGGGAATACTCTTGGCTAATATACTTATACTCGGCGTCAAAGTTCCATATACAAGGGGAGGGGCGGAAAGCCTATGCTCATCTCTTGCATCCGAGCTAAAGGAAAGAGGCCACAATGTAGACATAGTGAATCTTCCGATATCCTTTTCCAGCAAGGAGAAGCTTTTGACATACGCCTCTATGTGGAGATCGATAGATTTCTCGGAATTTGCCGGCAAAGTAGTGGATCTTATTATAGCCACAAAGTTTCCCTCTTACTATGCAAAGCACACAAAAAAAAGCATCTGGCTTGTGCATCAGCACAGACCCGCATATGAGCTTTATGGGACGAGGTTTAGTGATCTTAGCGATGATCCGAGAGATGAAGCGCTCCGTGAAGCACTCCTTGAAGGCGACACTAAGGCAATAGGGGAGGCTTCCTATATAAGCGGCATCTCTGAAAATGTTATAAGGAGGCTAAAGCGATTTAACGGAATTGAAGGGGAGGTCTTATATCCGCCCCTTCCGCTTGGGAAACGGTATAAAAGGGGAGAAAGCGGAGATTATATACTCTCTGTGGGAAGAATCTGCAACATAAAGCGGATAGATCTTATGATTAAAGCGCTTCCTATCGTCCACAATTTTATATCCCTTAAGGTTGTGGGCACGCCGGATGAAGATGGCATAATGGAATATTTCAACAACGAAATTGACAAGCACCACCTATGGGACAGGGTTGAATTTTTAGGGCGAGTTGATGATGAAACCCTTCTTGAGCTTTACGCAAACTGCCTCTGCGTTTATTACGCTCCATTTGACGAGGATTACGGCTATGTAACACTGGAGGCAATGGCATCAGGGAAGCCTGTAATTACTGCTAAAGATAGCGGCGGAGTGCTTGAGTTTGTGCGTGATATGGAAACAGGGCTTGTGCTGGAACCAACCACAGATTCAATCGGGCACGGTGTAAATAAACTTGTAGAAAATAGGGAGCTTGCGACGAAGTTGGGGGAAAATGGCCACCTTTATATTAAAGGCACCCCTATGTTTAGCGGCGGATGGGATAGTGTAATCTCAAGGCTTCTCTCTCCCTTAGATGAATAACATAAGGCTTTCTGGAGGAGGGATTTGAAAGTGAGAGTGGCGTGGTTTTCTCTGCTAAATCCAAAGGACAAGCCTACAGATTCACTCTCTGCATACTTTACAGATGAGGTCTTCCCCTCTCTTAAGGATCTCATAGATATTGATTTCTTTGTTTCAGATGAAAACTCCTACCCTTACAAAACTTATAGCTTCCTTAGGGCGTTTGAGATGCATAGAAAGCGTCCTTATGACATATTTTTCTACCAGGTAGAAGATAAAAAAGAGTGTGATTTTATAAGGATGCACCTTGGCGTTAGGCCCGGCATAGTGCTTTATCACGATCTCTTCTTCAAGTCCGATCCTCCCCCTCCGCTTACTTTTTCTATCTGGCAAGATGTACTGGAAGCCTACCTTGCCCAAGCAGAGATCCGCTTTCCCGCAAAGAAGCCTCAGGATTTTTCAGACCCCTTTGCACTGAGGGAAGCGTCCCTAGCCCTTGTCCCGCTTTTCTCCTCTACAAGGCTGTGTGGCGAGTTCCGAAGGAGAGTTTTAAAATATCTAGGAAGGGATCTGCCAATTCCAAACATCTTTTATCTCCCGCATCCTGTTTCGTATAGGCCCGAACAAGAAAATGCAATCGGCACTTTAAAAGCGGCATTTTGCGGATCTACAGAGCTTGAAGGAAGGGCTCACAAGGTGCTTCCCGCCATAAAGAAAGAAGGATTTAACCTTATCTGGATGATAAAGAGATCTGAAAAGGAAAAAGCTGAGGATCTCTTAAGAGAATTCGGTGTAAGCGATGTAGATCTTATCACGGGAAAATCTCCCGCAAGGTGGAGGGAAGTTGTTTCTAAAGCCTCTGTGGCCATACATACCCACTTTAGCGCCTATGGCGGCTTAGGCCCTTATCCTTATATCAGCTTAAGCCAAGGCGTTCCTATAGTAACCTGCGATTTTGCAGAGGGTGAATCGCTTCCAGATGACATAGCAATTAAGATTAATCCTGGGCGTTATGAAGGCTCACAGCTTAGCCAAGCCCTAGAATCGATAAAATGTAGAAGAGAGTTTTTTGAGGGACCATACAGGAAAATTGCAAGGGATTACATAGAGGAATTTCACCAAAGCAGCCTTATAGCGGATGAACTTTTAAAGGTCTTTAACTCCAAGCAAGATCCTGCAAAAAGGGCGCTCTACAAGTGGGAAGAGATCCTTAAACAGGGAAGAGAATATCTCTTTAAAAAAGCCTCGGAAAATCCCCTTTGTGATATTATAAGCGGCTCTCAAGATAAAGATCTTGGCATTGCTTCCGTCTGGAGTTCACAGATAGGTGAGTTTGCGGGAATTTGTTTGACCGGATCTGAGATTGATATATGAAACCTTCCGGCTATAACTACGCATTTTGCGTGCCCCGATACGGAGCTGAGATAGCGGGTGGAGCTGAAGCCCTTGTGCGAGAGCTCGCACAAGCCCTAGCTTTTCAAGGCCACAGTGTGGATGTGCTTACAACATGCGCAAAAGACAATAGGACTTGGCAAAATGAGTATCTTGCGGGGACGGAGGTGATTGACGGAGTTACTGTAAGGCGGTTTAAGGTGGATGAAAGGAATTTAGATAAATGGTTGGCTGTTGAGCTTCAGATTCATGAAGGGAGGAGGCCTCCTATAGACAAGCAGATCGAGTGGATGGAAGAGTCTGTAAACTCGCTCCAATTGTATGAGTATATATTTCAAAACGCCGGCAATTATAAGGCTATATTCTTTGCTCCATATCTTTTTGGCACCACCTTCTGGGGCAGCCAAATAGCCCCCAAAAAGTCTGTGTTAATTCCATGCCTTCACGATGAAAATTACGCCTATTTAGAGATTATGAACGTGATGTTTCACAAGGTGCGCGGATGTATATTTAACTCATCTGCAGAAAAAGATCTCGCTTCTAGGCTCTTCGGAGATCTAAAAGGCGGAGAGGTGGGAATGGGTTTTAAGCTTAGCGCCCATAAAAATGAGTTTTCTCCATACTTTTCTGACATGTTCCCGTATCTCTTATATTTTGGAAGAAAGGAGACGGGTAAAAATCTCCACCTTTTGGTTGATTACTTTGTAAGCCTTAAAGAGTCCGGCTTCTGTCCTGAACTTAAGCTTGTAATAGCGGGAGGAGGCGATATCACCGATATAGGGAGGGAGGATGCAGTTCAAAGGGAAGATATTATTGATCTTGGGTTTCTCTCAGAGTCTGAGAAACAGAGGCTTATTAGGCATTCTTTGGCGGTATGCCAGCCGTCTGTCAATGAATCCTTCTCTATAGTGCTTATGGAGGCGTGGGAGCTTGAAAGGCCTGTGATTGTCCACGCCAGATGTCCGGTTACCAGAGAGCATGTACTTGAATCGGGGGGAGGGCTTTACTTCTCTTCACCTGAAGACTTTGCGGGTATAATAGAGAGGATGCTTAAAGACAGGGAGCTATGCCTGCAGATGGGACAATGCGGAAGGCTCTATGTAGAGAGAAAATACAACAGAGACTCCGTTATGAAGAGATTTGAGAATACATTAAGGGTAATATTTGGCGATGGATCCGAAAGCTGAGATTGACAAGTTAACAGAAGAGCTTAACGAACACTGCTACAGGTATTATGTGCTCTCAGATCCCATTATTAGTGATGCGGAATACGACAGGCTCTATAGGAGGCTTGAAGAGCTTGAAAGGAGATATCCATCCTTTAAGAGAGCTGACTCTCCTACCCACAGAGTTGGGGCGCCTCCGCTTGAGGGATTTAAAACGGTACACCACAGGGTTCCTATGCTATCCCTTAGCAACGCTATGGATGCAAGGGAGATACTTGAATTTGACTCGCAGGTTCGTAGAAAGATCCCGCCGGAAGAAAAGCTGCAATACACTGTAGAAGATAAGTTTGACGGTGTGGCTGTATCGCTCCTTTATGTAGACGGAGTACTTGAGCTAGGCGCTACCCGAGGGGACGGGTTCAAAGGCGAAGAGATCACAGAAAATGTAAGGACTATAAAGAGCATTCCTCTCAGGCTTCGAGGAGGACGCTTTGATGGAACAGAGATAGAAGTTAGGGGGGAGGTGTTATTTTTGAAAGAGTCTTTTGAGGCTTTAAATGAAGAGAGGATAAAGAAAGGGGAGCCCCCATTTGCAAATCCTAGGAATGCCGCTTCAGGGTCATTGAGGCAGCTTGACTCTTCTATTACTGCAGCAAGGCCTCTTACATTTTACGCTTACGGCATAGGGGCGATAAGCGGAATAAAACTGCCTGAAACATATTGGGAGCTTACATCTTGGCTCAAGGAGTGGGGGTTCAACCTCTCAGAAAATCTCTCTTTGGTGGAAGGCATAGACAAAGCTGTAGAGATCTATAACGCTGCCTCACAGGCACGCCATTCCCTTCCCTACGAGGTGGATGGTCTGGTTATCAAGGTAAATTCCTTCCGTTTGCGGGATGCATTGGGATTTAGAGAGAGATCTCCCAGATGGGCTGTAGCCGCGAAATTCCCGCCAGTTGAAGAGATTACTACCCTAAAGGAAATACGTCTTCAGGTAGGGCGCACAGGCGCTATAACACCTGTGGCGATATTGGAGCCTATAGACATTGGAGGAGTTACCGTTTCAAGGGCGACTCTCCACAATGAGGATGAGATAAGAAGAAAAGGGATTAAAATAGGCGATAGGGTAGTTGTAAGAAGGCAGGGTGATGTTATCCCCGCTGTTATAGCCGTGGTAGAATCACAAAGGGATGGAAGCGAAAAGGAGTTTATATTTCCAAAGGAGTGCCCGTCGTGTTTGTCAAAGCTTTATAGAGAAGAGGGCGAAGCCGCATATAGGTGTTTAAATCCTTTATGTCCGGCAAAGCTTGAAGCTCGTATTGCTCATTTCTGCTCTCGAGGCGGCGCAGACATAGAAGGCTTAGGAGAAAAGATAATAAGGCTTTTTGTAAAGGAGGGTTTGGTAAAGAAAACAGCTGATCTCTACAGGTTAAAAGAGGATGATTTGAGCAAACTGCCCGGACTGGGAGAGCAATCTGCAAAAAACCTAATCTCAGCCATAGATAAAAGCAGAACTATCAGGCTTTCTTCCTTTATATTTGCACTTGGCATAAGGCATGTAGGCTCCCGGACAGCAAAAGCGCTTGCAGCTCAATATAAGACCCTAGATGCTCTTCTTTCCGCTAGGAAAGAGGACCTTGAATCGATCCCCGATATAGGAAGTGAAACAGCGGAGGAGATAGTAAAATTTTTCTCAGATCCGGCAGAAAGAGAAAATATAAATGAAATGCTTGAAGCGGGCGTTAAGATTGTTGAGGAAGGCTCTTTTCAGAAAGGCAGATTAGAGG
>RFKT01000079.1 GCA_003694225.1 Candidatus Dadabacteria bacterium | reverse complement strand
CACTGATTCTGAGGCATTGGCTAAAGTCTCTTGAGCAGGAAGGAGATATGAAACAGCTATCCATAAAAATCTACAAGCCCAAGAGGCTCTTGTTCCACATTTAGGCAGAGAAGCTCCTTTTAGCGAGTCATCCTCCTCCTGAGGCTCTCTCTTTGTTCTATCCGGCCCTGATGGGTGATATACTGGCTCCATCTTACCCTTCTGATCGTAAAAACTCATGCTGCAGATAAAAAAATCAAAAAATATCCTGAACCTTAAGGAGGGAAACCGTTTTTGGATAGATTGGATTAAAAACCGATACTGCTTATTTAGGTTATGGAGAGAAAAAACAAATCTGTATCATACTTTTTATCAATAAATTTAAGTTGTTAGTTTCTATTGTGTAAGCCCTCCCTGCTCGCTGTTCCAAGTAAACGTAACGCCTGTGCCGCTTGAGTGGTAAGCAGACGCCACAAAAGATGATTGATCTCCCTGTACTTGCACAGAAACCCCCTTTGATAGCTTTGTTATTCCCGGAAGAGCTGTGCAGGATGCATTCGAACATGGAAGATAGGTCTCCCAGTCAAGAAAGTACGCTTCTTCGGCAACTGCTATAGATAAAAGATCCTGCTTTGCTCGTGTATCATAAGCCCTTTTTTTATATGCAGAGTACTGAGGAATCGCTGTTGCTGTCAGTATTCCTATTATAACCATTACTATTAAAAGCTCTAATAAAGTGAAACCATCTCTTTTCATTTCATGCCCCTTTCTTTAAACTAGCGGATTTACAAGATATAAAAATTCTCTCTCGTTGCTTGACGCAACGTTAGAGGCGCTAAGCGCAACTTATAATCAGCAACTTTGAGGAAATGTTGCAGAAAAATTTACACTTTTCGGCTATTGCCATCTCTGAGAGAGCTTGCGAGCACTTATTTACAGCCAGTTAATCGGCAAATAAATCTGTTGCGATCTTTAACACCTCTTCTGCTGAGCTTTCAGTATACCCATGGTGTTTAACTAAGTAACTCACAATTCTTTCCACTTCTTTTGCCAGTGTTGGGTCTGATTGGGCTGATTTTCTCCTTAATAGGACAAGAGCGTCCTTTTGATCGTCAAAGATCTTTTCACAAAGCGCCTTTTTAAGCCGTTCACTCGAGTCATAGGTGAATCGTTTCCCTTTCTCCTCCAAAGCCCTTACATGGTTTAGGAGCTCTTTTCTAAAATCATCTTTTCTTCCCTCTGGAACATCAAGGTACTCTTCGACAGATCTCATAAGGGATTCATTCGGTAAAAGCCCCATAGAGTCTCTTTTACCTTCCCTAGACTCAACATATGCCCTTACATTTTCAACATAATTGCTGCACAGCGCCTCAAGCCTTTCTGTGTCCGCTGCTACGGCTTCCTGAACTTCCCTCCTTATTATTGTCTCATATTCTCTTAAGACTATGCTGATAAGTTTTCTATATCTCTCTCTGTCTTTTTCATTATCAATTAGAGAATTGTTCTTAAGCCCTCGCTCTAATTCTCCTAAGAGCCTCATGGGTGTCAGCTCCCGATGCCTCATTAAAGCCATGCTGATTGTATCCTGTACATATCTTGGTGAGATGCCGAATAAGCCTTCCCGATGGCTTTGTTGCCTAAGCCTTTCAAGGTCGTCTTCAGAAAAACCCGAGACCTCCTCTCCGTTATAAAGCCTCATCTTTTCCGTTAAGGTGACAGCGCTTTTTTCCGGCTCTTCAAGCCTTGTAAGAACCGCCCACATAGAGGCGAGCTCCAACGTGTGGGGAGCTATCCTATCTCGAAGGTGCTTGAAGGTTTTTTCGTAAATTTTCTGTTCATTCCTTACAGATAAGTTATAGGGGATATCTATCTTTATAGTTCTATCTCTGAAGGCTTCCATCTTCTTGTCTGAGACAAGGCGCAGGTATTCAGGCTCGTTTGTATGGGCTATTATTACCTCGTCAATATCAGTTTGAGCGAATTTTTTAGGCTTTATGGAGTGTTCCTGAGTGGCGCCCAAGAGATCATACAAAAAAGCCGTATCCAACTTAAGGACCTCAATAAACTCTAAAAGCCCCCTGTTGGCCACGTTAAACTCCCCGTCGAAATTAAATGCCCTTGGATCTGAATCAGAGCCGTACACGGCTATCTTGCGATAATTTATGTCTCCGCTAAGCTCTGTGGAGTCTTGGTTTTTCTCATCTTTAGGCTGGAAACTTCCTATACCAACCCTGTCGCTTTCAGATAGCACAATGCGCCGTACCCTCACATGCTCTAAGACCTTGCGCCAGTCTCCTTCATATTCTTCCATTAGCTCATTAAATTCCTGCCGGCAGTGAGGGCAGAGATCCTGTTCAATTTTTATCTCAAAATCTCCGTTAGCGGATGATGAATTTAACTTCAATGCCAAAAGCCCCCTTTCTTCCGGCGGAACTAAGTGAAGCGGTTCTTCATTCATGGGGCACCACCTTATCTTGTTTGGATCATTTGGATCATACTCCGGGTGGTCCTTGCCGACCTTAAATCCAAAGGTGTACAAAGCTCCTTCTTCACTCTTCGAGTACTCCTCTAGCCCCCTTTTTAGCAGTCTCACAATAGTGCTTTTTGCCGTTCCAACTGGCCCATGGAGAAGAATGATCCTATTTTGTGGACCCAGCCCCATAGATGCTGCTCTCAGTATATTTACGAGCTCATTTAATTGAACATCCATTCCAAAGACAGCGTCCTTTCCATTGTTAAAAGGATCATCAAATATGTGATAATGTGGCACTCCTTCTTCGGATTCTGAAATGCCAAAGTACTCAATCATGGCTACGATCCTTTGCCATGCATTTTGTGTGACAGCTGGATTTTGCACAACAATCCCCAGATATTCAGCAAAAGACCCTTCCCATGTAAGTTTTTCATAACGTTCGCGTGTCTCCTCAGGGCTAAGGGCTTCAAGTATTTTCTTTCCTTCCTCCCTGCATTGAAAGCTTTGTGCTCCGAAAGATGCGGATGAGTGTGGAGAATCGTTTTCTAATAAGTGTTCTTGATCGGCTGAATTTCTTGGCGTGAATTCTTTGATTCCTCTAATTGCACCGTCGTCTCGGTGAAGGATCTCTGTTAGATCGTCTATTGAGAGGCCATCATTTCCACTCATTGGATATTGAACATTCTCTAGCATTGCATATCCTCCTTAAAGATTATTTGCCTTTACCTAGAAATTTCTTAATTGCTTTAATAACCGCCTGCCTGTGGGGAATTTCTGTTATGGAAACATTTTCTTCTTCCCCGATGGCTTCGGCTACAGCCTCCATGAAATCATCTGAATTTTTCCTTTTTTTGACCTGTCCGTACGCAAAGAGATTTACAAAGGGCAAAATCTTTTCCCTAAGCAATTCACAGCATAAGACGTTATCTGTATCAGAGAGATTATCGCCGTCAGAGAACTGGAAGATATAAATATTCCAGTTCTCAGGAGGGTATGACTCCTGTATCTTTTCAAGTACCTTTTGGTATGCAGATGATATCCTTGTACCTCCAGCTTGGTGGAGTGTAAAGAAAGTGTCTTTGTCTACCTCTTTTGCTTCTGTATCATGCACTATAAAAACATGTTCGGTATTTTCATAGTTAGCTTCGATCCACGCATCGATCCAGAACGAAGTGCTTCTTGCAAGCCGCTTTTGCTCCTCTCCCATAGAGCCTGACACATCTATGATGTGAAATATAACGGCTGAAGAAGAGGGAATAGGCTCGTGGTTTATGGAACGATACCTGAGATCTTGGCGCTCTGGGACAATAAGCGGGTCATCAGGATTATAGCTTCCTTCTGCGAGTTGCCGCTTAAGGGCTTCCTTATAAGATCTCTTAAAGTGCCTAAGGCTCTCAGGACCTTCAGTTGAAATACCCTTTATCCTTAATTTAGATTCCTGGATTTGGGCATTGTCTTTTGGTTTTATCCTAGGAAGCTCTAACTCTTCTCCTAAGATTTGGGCGAGGTCTTCAACTGAGAGTTCAACCTCTATAGTATGTTCTCCTGGCTCAGAGCCTGCCTTTCCTCTCCCACTACCGTCTCCTTGCCCGCCACTTCCATTATTGTCTCCAAACCTAAACTTGGGCGGGTCAATATATGGAACGGGAACAGACACTTTTTTGTCTCCCTTGTCTAGTATGACATCAGCGTTTTGTATGTATTTTCTTATCTCTTTACGAGCTTTTCCCTTCAAAATTTCATCTAGCCGCTCTAAATCTTCATCAATTGAAAGCGAGGCTAAGGCAAGCATTGCGTCTCTGGAGAGATCAAAGGAAGGTGCAACTAACTCTTCAATCCCTTCAAATAGTAGAGGAACCTGAAAGCTTTCTTGTTTGGCTGTTTGTCGCACAGTTTTCTCCATAAGGGACAATCTCAGTTGCGCCTGTTAAAATAAGTTTTTCTGAAAATTCAGATAGTTATGTAAGCAAAAGATCCAATCTGGATTAAGGAAAGCAGTAGAGAAACCGTGGGTGGATGGCATACTGCTCCTCGTTAAGATGCCACTTTTCTAGAAAGGTTTCTAAAAATTGCGAAATTTTGTTTTCTGGATGGGAAAACTATTACTCTGGAAAAAGCTTAGTAGCGTGCTCTATGGATGATATTATTTTTTTATTGATAAGGTTAAAAATCAGGGGGAGTTTCACATGGGTAGTTATGATCTGGCAATTGGAAATCACACAAAGAATTCACCAGAGGGATTTGATCTAGATAAAGCAGCATCGGAAATTGAACAGATAGCCAAGGCACACGGCCTTGATTTCTATCCGGTAATTTTTGAGATGTTATCTCCGAAAGAGCTTCATATCGTTGCTGCAAGGGATGGTTTTCCGGTGCGTTATCCCCATCCATCGTGGGCTGTGGAGTTTAAGGCGCTTGAAAGCAAGTATGAAACTGGAATGGGCAAGATTTATGAGTTGGTGATAAATACCAATCCGGTTATAGCCTATTTGCTGCGGGGAAACACTCCATTGGAGCAGAAGATGGTTATAGCCCATGTCTATGGTCATGCAGACTTTTTCAAGAATAATATGTTCTTTGCATCCACAGACAGGAATATGCTCAGTACCATGTCAGCTCATGCAAGAAAGATAAAGAGGTATATGGAAAAGTATGGGAGAGAGCGTGTAGAAGATTGGATTGACAGGTGCAGGTCAATTGACAACCTGCTGGATCCGCTGGCATCGCCCGCAAAGTCTTCCATTTCAGATTATAGAGGAAGCAGGGACGTTATGCTTGTTGTTGCTCAGGAAGGAAACCTCGAAGAGTGGCAAAGGGAGATCCTTTTAATGCTAAGGGAGGAAGCATTGTATTTTCTCCCGCAGATCCAGACAAAGATAATGAATGAAGGATGGGCGAGCTACTGGCATACACATTTGATGGAACGGGAAGTTATGGATCCCTCTGAAAGTGTTGATTTTTGTATTAGGCATGCGGGTGTGGTGGCAGTAAGAGGCAAAGAGCTAAATCCGTATAAGCTAGGGCTGGATCTCTTTAGATATATCGAGGAAGAGGCTAATAAAAGAGGGGAAGATGGTAGAGCAAAGATCTTTGAAGTAAGGAGGATTCACAATGACCTTACCTTTTTGGATGAATTTCTCTCCTTAGATTTTTGCGAGAGTCACGGAATTATAGAGTTCGAAAGGGAATATTCTGTGAAAGATAGGGAAGAGCTATTCCAGATGGTCAAGGAAGAACTATTGGATGCATTAACAAATAGGGGACAGCCTGTTATCACTGTAGAAGACATCAATTATCAAGGAAGGGAAATCTTTTATTTGAAGCATCACTATACAGGAAAGGACTTGGACATAGCAAAGGCTCAAGACACATTGGAGATTCTTTATGGCATCTTAGGTAAGCCTGTATGGATCGAAACTGTTGTTGAAGGGGAGCGAATCGCCCTGACCTATAACGGCTCTTACCACCAATCGGTTGAATTGGAGAGCAGTGGGCAAGGCTCTCTGTGATAGGGGTGATTAAAACTCTTCTAAGCCGTCTCTTTGTGTAGTTTTTTTGCGAGAGGGAGCTTCCGGGGGGCACTTGCCGCTTTTAATGCACAAGGCGACCCTGTTTGAAGGGGATATTTTCAGTACTTCATCAAGGTGCAGGGAGCATTGAGGGGATCTGGGTTGGGATTTTGGACACTCAATTTTTAATATCTCTTCATAAGTGTGGATCAACTTTGCTTTTATAGGTAGGGATTTGGTGCGTGCATATTTCGCCCTTAAATGACTCAGTTGTGCTGCAAGTTGAGATAATTTGTCTCTTTCATTCTTTTGTAGCTGCTGTTTTGAACCTTCTTCTAGGTATTGCTTTAATCTTTCATATGGGGATATGGTCTTCCCCGCGTTTTTCTTCTTATAGGCATCTTTACACTGTGGAGAGTTTAATCCGTAGCGAGTGCACAAGGCTGTTTCACTCCGTGGATTTATATTTAGTAGTTTTTCAACTGTTGATTTACATTCTTTTGATTGCCTCTGATATGTGAGCCCGAGTATGCAGGTAAGATCAATAATATTTTTGTAGGTTTTGCTTAAATCTTCTCTGATTTCACTTTGTGGATTAACCTTGTATCGCGCCTCAAGCATCTCCGCTTTAAGTTTTAGAATAGACAGCCTCTCACTTTGGGGAGGTGGAACTTGCGCAATAGCACAATGACAATTACAGAAGATAGCAATGGACACACATATCCCTCTAAGGGCGGAAGGAGAAAAGCCTACCCTTGCTGTGTTAGACATTAAGTTGAGCATTTCTGTGCTTTTAATCTCTTGATTGCAATTTTACGAGTAGCCTTAAAATTTCGAGGTACAACCATACTAGTGTAACTAACAGGCCAAAGGCAGCATACCATTCCATGTATTTTGGAAGATCCCCCCTAGCTGCTCCCTGCTCAATGAAATCAAAATCCAGCACGAGGTTAAGAGCGGCAACAATAATTACAACAATTGATATTCCAATAGATAATGGGCTAGCACTAGAGAGGAAAGTAAATGGAACGCCAAAGAGGCTGAAAACCATGCTCAGGAGGTATACAAACGCTATGCCGCCTGTAGCCGCTGCAACACCAAGTCTGAAATTTTGAGTTACTGGTATTAATCTTGATTTATAGACAAGCAGAAGGGCAAAGAGGGTTCCGAATGTATAAGAGACAGCTTGAAAAACTATTCCCGGATAAATTGACTCAAACATAAGTGAGATAGAGCCTAGAAACAGCCCTTCAAGCAGAGCGTATACAGGAGTAAGGACAGATGCCCACTCCTTTTTAAAGCTGAGCACTATACCAACTACAAAGGCAATGAGAGCTAAAGGCAGCGCCATTGACGCCATAGGTGGATTTGCAAAGCTCCACCATGCTGCTCCCATTGTTATACAAGCGCTCAGTAAAGCTTTATTGACTGTACCATCGAGAGTCATTACCTCTGATGCACCTATAGCCCTTGGGGCATATCTGCCAAAAACTTTATCATTAAGTGCTGGGTTTGCTGTCCTCATGGTTACCCTCCTCCTATAAAACTGCTTATATTCAGTCAGACCGTAGATTACAGGATTTTAAGCTGAAGCAAAACAGCCATAGTTTTTCTCACTATTTCTATAAGTCCAATCAAGTCAATATTCAACCCCTATTAAGCCTTAATGGAGGAAAACGGTATGGAGTAAATAATCCGGTTTTTAGTTCAGTAGCGCTATTTTTATTGTTGATGGATATGTCCTTAACGGTATAGCCTGTAACTATCGCAATTAAATGAGATAGGACACAACTTATGGCGATAGACTTTCTTGCCGCTGTATTGGCGTTTTTTATTATCTTGCTGGCAGCTCGGGAGATCGGCAGGCATTCAACCTTTTACGGTCTTCCACTAATTAGTGGTTTTATTGTCACTGGAGTTATAGCAGGTCCTTATGTTCTTGGTATGCTGGATGAGGGGGCCGTAAGCGGACTTCGCTTTATTGACGCTATGTGTCTTCCCTTTATTGCGTTTGCTGCAGGAGGTGAAGTTAGGTTTGCAGAGATTCGACATAGATTGGGTGCAATTTTTAAGGTGATATTGGGAATAATAATATTTGTCATCCCAATCTCATTTACAGCGTTTATTTTTGTATCTGACACCATCCCTTTTGTGGCTGAAATGAGATTAAGGGAGATAGCCGCATGTGCGCTTTTAGCTGGCATAATCTTAACGGCCATATCACCTTCAACTGCGATAGCTGTGATTCGGGAGCAGAGGGCAAGAGGCTCTTTTACTCAAACTGCCCTTGGCGTAACAATATTGATGGATGCTGTTGTAATAGTTGTGTTTGCATGCGGTGAAGCTATCTCTGAGCTTCTTATAACAGGGGCTGTAGAAGGCATATCCTTTATTGTCTTTCTCATCACTGAGCTTTTAATCAATGTGGTGGTCGGATTCATTTTGGCATGGATCTTAAAGTTGCTCTTTGGCCTGAGATTACATGCAACGCTTCAATCAACAATTGTATTTTTAATAGGTTATGGGGTTTTTTCGCTTTCTCAAATATCTTCCCATGAAAATTGGGGTGGTATGCCTATCAGTTTTTTTTCTGAGCCGCTTCTTATATGCATGGTAGCGGGTTTTTCTCTGACTAATTTTACGAAGTACAGGGCTGAGTTTATACATCTGTTGGAGCATGCTTCCCCTCTTATATTTATGCTTTTCTTTACGGCTATAGGAGTGAGTCTGAGGATTGATCTACTCGAGGAAACATGGGTGGCTGTCTTAGTGCTTATAGGAGCAAGATTTGTAGGGATGTATATAGGGAGTTTTGCCGGATTGGTTTTAGCTGGCTCAAGCCTTAAGCATTCTAGTTTATTAGGATTGAGTTTTATTACCCAAGCTGGAATAAGTCTCAGCTTGGCAAAAGAAGTAGAGGCAACATTTCCTAATTGGGGAGGGGATTTTTCCACTTTGATTATCGGTGTCATAGTTGTAAATACCCTTATAGGCCCCAGCTTTTTTAAGATTGCATTAAAGCTTTCTGGAGAATCTAGGAAACGAAAAAAAGAGTTGAAGAGAGAGTCACAGGATTCTGTAGCTCTTATTTTCGGAATAGATAATCAGGCATTAGCCCTAGCTAATCAGCTAAATGAGCACGGCTGGAGGTCAATCGTGGTGACCAACAGCGAAAGGTTTTATAGCACTGCTACTGGTATGGCTGTTGATGTACGGCTGCTCCATGACTTTGAGAATAATTTGTTTGATCAGTTGGAAATTGGGCATGTGGATGGTGTTATTGCTATGATGGATGATGAGACCAACTACCAAGTATGTGAGATGGTATATGAGCAGTATGGGATTAGGCATATAGTGACGATTCTTAGCGATAGGACTTTGGCAAATAAGTTTTATGAGTTAGGCGTGTTGATTGTCGATCCTGCAACTGCTATGGTCAATCTCTTAGATCATTTTGTAAGATCCCCCTCTGCCGCATCTTTGCTCCTTGGCCAAGAAGCCAATAAAGATGTTGTAGAGTTTGTCGTAAGAAATGAGGACCTTCATGGGCTTCCTTTGAGAGATTTAAGGCTACCTTCAGATTGTCTTGTGCTATCTGTAAAGAGAAGAGGACAGCTTGTGCTCTCTCACGGGTATACGAGGCTTAGGATGGGAGATGAGGTGGCTGTTATAGGATCGGTGAGAAGCTTAGAGGATATAGGGATTTTATTTGGCTGATCAAATGAGTTATAGCCATTTGCTTTTAAGAGGGTAGATGGATTTGTGTGGAAAGCTTAAAAGACCCCTCCTTTTTATAGCATTGAATTTGCCAAGTGCAATTGTAGGTGCTGTTGCAAGATTGCGTATTCCCAAACTAGTGCTTCTCTTTGTTTTGAAGTCATTTTGCCGCATCTATAGAGTGAATATGGATGAGGCAGAGAAGGACCTTGAAGGTTATGCGACCTTCAATGCGTTTTTTACGAGAAATCTAAAGGCTGGAGCACGAGAGATAGAGGGAGATATTGTTGCCCCTGTAGATGGGTTGCTAAAGTCTTTTGGGAAGGTATCTGAGGGGAGATTTGCCGAAGTAAAAGGAAAAGAATTCTCTTTGAAGGGGCTTTTTGAAGGAGACGAGAAATGGAGGCTTTTCCAAGATGGATTTTACTTTAATTTTTATTTGGCACCCGGCGACTATCACCATGTCCACTCGCCTCTGTCAGGCAAAATAGGAGGTTATATTTATATTCCCGGAACCCTTTTCCCTGTAAATGATTTCTGGATAGGGCTGATAGATGGAATTTATTTTATGAATGAAAGGGTTATTACTCTAATAGAGAGCAAATATGGTAGTGTAGCTGTGGTGAAAGTAGGCGCATTTAATGTAGGAAGCATATCTGTTAAATATGCGCCGTTAAAGACAAATCTTCTGGCTAAAAGGCGTGTAACGTCTGTGACACTTAATCCTCCCTATGAGATAGGTGTAGGAGAGAGGCTAGCTACATTTAACTTAGGCTCAACCGTTGTTTTACTATTTGAGGATAGCACCATTCCATCCTCTCGGGCACGTTTTCTGAGCTCAGGTATGAAGGTCAGATACGGCCTTAGGATAGCCTAAATACCCTCTGGATGCTTTAACGGACTTAAAGCTTTAATGCTTTAGATTCAAGTAGTTACTATTCCTAGCCGCTGCCATTTTCGCGCTTTTTTCTTGGAGCCTGGCACCAGCTGGCGAGGGGATCTGCGATGGCGGGGGTAGCTGCTAAGTAGCCGGTGCATTTAAGGTCCTCCGGGAGAGGTTTAGGACTTGGTTTTAGGGTGCATACCTTCCCTCCTGCCTCTCTAACTATAAGGCCGCCTGCCGCTATATCCCAAGGATTTAAATACGCCTCATAAAAGCCATCTATCACCCCTTCAGCCACCCAGCACAGATCTAAGGCTGCGGCGCCAAATCTGCGGATTCCCCCCACTTCTCGAAGCATAGATTTAACAGAGTTTGACACTTCTTCTATCGTTTCCTCGTCCCTTTTATAAGGGAATCCTGTTGCAATAACTGCTTTGGCTAATGTCTCAGTATCGCTGACGTATATCCTTTCTCCCTTTTTGAAAGCACCCCTGCCCTTTATAGCAGTATAGGTAACTCCAGTGGTTGGTATATGTACCACGCCGACAATTACAGAACCTTCGACCATAAAACCCACAGAGATGGCATAGTAGGGGATACCGTGAGCGTAGTTTACGGTGCCGTCTAGCGGATCAATAATCCAAAGGGGAGCATTAAAATCAAGCTCTTCAAGGTCGCAAGCTGTTTCCTCCGTGAGTATTGCATGATTTGGATACCTCTTTGATATAGCCTCCACAATCATTTTTTCAGACTCTAGATCACAGGTTGTCACAAGATCAGCTCGGCTGGATTTACACGAAGTCTTAAAGCCCTTTGAAGAGAACCTCTCTTTTAGCATACAAGATGCTTCTACACAGGCACCTATGGCAGTTTCTAAGATCTCTTCACTTGCAATCTTCATAGGAAACTATCATATAAAGCTTGGACATGATTTTCAGCACTCTATCTCATACTAAATAAGAATAGAAATCTTTGTATTATAATTCCCACTCTTTTGCGGATTCCATAATATAAATAGTGCTTGAGCTATCTTGTTGATGGAAGGGGTATTTTGATATAGTTTAGGCAGACAGCTGCATTATGCAAATAATGGCCGGTAGCCAAGCGGTAAGGCACCGGGTTTTGGTCCCGGCATTCGCAGGTTCGAATCCTGCCCGGCCAGCGGATTTTAGTGGAGGGTATTAGGCACCTGTCGGAGAAATGAATATAGAATGGGTTGAAATTAGTCGCTTGATTGAGTAAAAAACTCAAAAGGCTTATTATCAACCCGAGATAAATGCAGGGCAGATTCAATTGAACAGGTCAATTACAATCTTTTCAGGGAGGTCCAATCCCTCTTTTACATCTGCTATCTGTGAGCAGTTAGGGGTAGAGCTTGGAAGGTGTGAAATTATCCGCTTTAGCGATGGCGAGCTCTCTGTTGATATCGGGGATAACGTTAGAGGTAGGGACGTCTTTATAGTACAGAGTACATCCACACCGGGAAATGATCACCTTATGGAGCTTCTGATTATGATTGATGCCCTGAAAAGGGCCTCAGCGTGGAGGATAACCGCTGTAATGCCTTATTTTGGCTATGCTAGACAGGACAGAAAGCTTAAGCCGAGAGTTCCTATTACGGCTAAATTAGTGGCAAATCTTTTAACGGTCGCTGGAGCACACAGAATCCTTACGATGGATCTGCATGCAGGGCAGATTATGGGATTCTTTGATATCCCGGTTGATAACCTTATGGCACTGCCCATTATGTACCCTTATCTTCATGAGAAATACGGAAGTGACAACATAACTATAGTCTCACCAGATATGGGAGGCATGGAGCGGGCGAGACTCTTTGCTACACGGTTAGGCAATACCGGTATAGCTCTTATTGATAAAAGACGTGTAAAGCATAATGAGGTTGCAGGAATGAGGGTTGTTGGAGAAGTCAAGGACAACGTCTGCATAATCGTAGATGACATGGTTGATACTGGGGGAACCCTTATAAAAGCAGCAGAAACGCTCCTTGATGAAGGGGCCAAAGGAGTAGTTGCTGCCTGTGTTCACCCTGTACTATCTGCTAATGCAATAGAGAGGCTTGAAGAATCTGTAATAGAAGAGGTGGTTGTAACTGATACTATTGCTACCACTGCCCCCAAAAAAGGCAAGAAATTTAAGGTGTTATCTGTTGCGCCACTCTTTGCTGAGGCGATTAACAAAATTCACAACGATGATTCTGTAAGCAGCCTATTTGCTTAAAACAAAAGTGAATATCGCCCTCTTGACTGGCTGTTGATTACTTGTACGACAAAAGTGTATATTTCCCGCTCTGGCAGGATTTTATGGTGAAGTGTTTACCTTTTCTATGATTTATGTTTAATTACACCCTCTTACATAAATATCCTGCAAAGGGATAAAAGTGAGTT
>RFKT01000078.1 GCA_003694225.1 Candidatus Dadabacteria bacterium | reverse complement strand
GAAGGGAAGATACTTCTAGGAAGAAAAAATATTAAAAAAATTCTAAAGAAAAAAAATGAAGATGAACTACTAAAGAGAAAGCTCAAACTGGTTCTCAAGGCTCGCTCCTTTGCAAAAAAAATAGGACTAAACGTCGGAAACTCTTACACAACATACACAAAAGTAGATAAGGATGTTCTTGTATGGGTGCTTGCAGGAGCAAAGCCTACAAAATTTGAGGTTTATACATGGTGGTTTCCCTTCGTCGGCACAGTGCCATATAAAGGATTCTTCAACAAAAAATCAGCACAGAGAGAAGCCTTGAAACTTCAAAAAAAAGGATATGAAACTTACATAAGAGGCTCCGAAGCTATAAGCACATTGGGATGGTTTAGCGATCCGATCCTATCAACTACTTTAAAACATGAAAACGACTGGATCGTTAACACAGTTCTCCACGAGCTTGTCCATGCAACATATTGGGTAAAGGGAGATGTAACATTCAATGAGAGCTTGGCCAATTTTGTAGGCTTTCAAGGCGCAGTAGAGTTCTTTAGACAGCATAAAAAAATGTATCCCGACGATTTTAAACTTGCTGTTTGGCGCTTTAAGAGAGAACTTCGCTTAAGTGAAGTTATAGAGGCCTTATATAACGATCTAGATGCTTTATATAAAACAGATAAAACAGATGAAGAAAAATTAAGAGAGCGTGAAAAAATATTTGAAAAGCATGTTCTACCATTAAAATCGAGCTACCCTGAACTTAAGATACTTTCCAGAGTAAATAACTCTGAAATCTTGCAACTTAAGTTTTACCTAACCGACTTAAGCGGCTTTAAAAAGAAATTTGACCAAAACGAGGGGAATTGGAAAGCGTTCTTTAAGACTGTCATGGATGAAAAGAAGCAAAATAAACGATAACCGCATCCTAAACTTGCCCTTAATCAGCTACATAATATAAGATATCCCTCATGTTTTCAGACAGGCTCTTAGCTTCTATAAAACGATCGCAAAGTGTTATTGTCGCTGGATTTGACCCAAGAATAGAGCGCATCCCCGAAGTGTTTATAAAAGAAGGAGAGCGCAAGGGGGCCTCAACTGAAGAACAAGCATATTGGATCTTAACTGATTTCCATATATTTGCCTTACATACGTTATCAGGCAGTATCGCGGCGATTAAACCCAATATCGCATTTTATGAACAATTCGGAATCGGTGGCCTAAAAGCCTTTAGAGATATATGCCTTGAAGCATCTCAAATGGGAATTCCTGTGATAGCCGATGTAAAACGCGGTGATATAGGTTCAACAGCTGAGAGCTATAGCCGCGCCTTTCTAGGGAAGACAACACTCAATGGAACAAGCTTTCGGGCATTTTGCGCTGATGCCATCACAGTATCTCCCTTTCTAGGCCTTGATACCCTAAAAGCTTTCCTCTCTGACTGCATTGAATACGAAAAGGGGCTTTTTGTACTTGTTCAAACCTCAAACCAAGGCGCCAAAGATATACAAGCTGCTACCGATGTTGAAGGCATAACCGTAAGTAAAAAAATAGCATATTGGATTAGAGAAAATGCTTCTGCCTTAGTTGGAGAGAACGGTATCTCAGGACTTGGCGCAGTTGTAGGAGCTACATATCCAACAGAAGCCGTAGCATTAAGATCCATCATGGAAAATTCCTTCTTTCTCATTCCCGGACTTGGTGCCCAAGGAGCAACAGCTAAAGATGCTGTGGCCGGATTTGGAACGGACTCAAACGGTAGCCGCTTTGGCGGAGTCATTAATATTTCAAGAGGACTTCTGGGAAGTTTTTCATCAACTCAGATCGATAAAGAAACAGCGAAAAGGGAACTCATAAATAAAGCCCAAAACTTTAATGCACAAATTAATGAAGCCCTTAGATGAAGAAAAAGCCTCTGACCCCTCTAGAAAGCTATCTTGAATCTTCTTTAGAGCTGGGAGATGTCATTACCTATGACAGCGGGGAGTCGCTTATTTTAGGATGTGTGATAGAAAAAGCGAAAAACAAATATGTTATCTTAAACATTGAAGGCTCTCAGATTCACCTTCCAAGAGAAAGGCTTTACAAGATCCCAAACATAAATTTAAACCAAGATGCTCCAAAAGAGGAAATTAAAGCTTCCCTTAAAACCTTCTTGGAATCAGCTATAAAAGAACTTGAAGATATAAACTTAGAACTGCTATGGGAATCAAAAAATGAAGATAACAGGGCAATAAGCCTAAGTGAGCTATGCGAAGAATACTTCGGCAAAGATAATCCGCAAAACCATCTTGCGCTAAGGCTTGCTATTGTAAAAGACAAAATCTTTTTTAAAAGGCAAAAAGAACGCTTTATTCCCCGCTCAAAAACCACAGTGGAAGAGCTGAGAAAGGCCAAAGAAAGGGAGGCTAAGCGCCTCAAAGCATTAAATATGACTGCCGACTACTTTAAGAAAGCAATTACTGGAAAGATAGAGCAAAAGCCCCCAAGTGAAGTTATAGGTAATATCTCCCTTCTTAAATTACTTGCCGCAGACGGGACCCAAGGAGAAGAGACAAAAGAAGCAAGAAAACTTCTTAGGCACATTACTGACACATTGAACCTCGAGCTTATGGGTTCTTCACAAGAAAGAGCATTTCAACTACTCTGTAAAAGCGGCATCTTTAAGCCTGATGAAAATCTTGCTCTTATAAAATACAGGATTAGGAGATCGTTTTCTGCGTCGATTTCCACAGCCGCCAAGAACATAACCATTCCGCAAGATATAAAAAGCTATATCGAAAAAGAAGGTGAGGGAGTAAGGCGCGATCTCACACACTTACCAGCCTTTACAATAGATGACATCAGCACAAAAGATATGGATGACGCGCTTTCCCTTGAGATTTCAGGAGGCATTTTCTCCTTAGGCGTACATATAACTGATATATCATCGGCTATCTTGCCCGGCTCTCCGCTTGACAGAGAAGCTATGCTAAGAGCCACCTCACTCTATTGTCCTGATTGCACAGTGAATATGTTTCCACCAGAGATCTCCGAAAAGCTACTCAGTCTCGTCAAAGGGCAGATAAGGCCGTGTATGACTGTCTATGCCAAATTCGATTCATCTTATAATCTTATTTCAACTGAAGTCTTCCTCTCCCTAATTAAGGTGCAAGAAAATTACACATACGATTTAGTTGATGCAATACTAAAAGG
>RFKT01000077.1 GCA_003694225.1 Candidatus Dadabacteria bacterium | reverse complement strand
GGGCTAGGCAGTCACTATCTGTTTCACACTCTTCAGGCGGATTCTGTACAATTCCATCTCCACAAGTTGGGGAAGGAGAGGGGGTTGGAGTTGGTGTTGGGGAAGGGCTTGGAGAAGGTGAAGGAGTTACGGTTGGTGAAGGCGAGGGAGACGGTCCTACTTGAGGGCATAAGATTGCGCAATCTGGCTGGCATGAGCATAGCTCACTTGCTTCACATATATTATCCCCGCATGAGCCTGAAACACTACTAGGGGTTCCTTCGCCGGGTGACGGCGATGCGTAGCTCATAACAGTGGCGCTTGCAGTCCAGTCCGGCATAAAAGGAGTAAAGGTCTTTACCCGAGCCTTCAGCATAACCGCAAAGGGATATTTCTGGTACATCCTGCTGTCTTCGTTATAAAACCTGTTGGGGAAGCCTTGGTTGTGATCTGTTCCGTAGGGGCGTGCAGGGTTGGGGATAGGGGTTTGGTGTGCATTGTCGGGGGTTATCTCCCACACAGCTTCTCCCGGTCTGATAAAACCCGCATAGGTGATTGTTTCCATACCGCTTGCCATGGTGTTCCAGCTTTGGTTTGGGCTGCTCATTAAAGATGGGTCAAAGTGATTCCACTTGTAAAGTACAATGCTGTCTCTCTCTGGATCAGTGCCGGCTATCATTGAAGCAATATTGTATGCGGTATAGGTAATTTGATACGCAGAGTTCCAATGGACGGCGCAGTCAGAAGGATTTGAAGAGCAGTTTTCTTCACTTATGTTCCTAGTAATATCTATCTTTTGGGCAATATCAGCTCCTTTGTATGCAGCATATTGTAGCACTACCTTGGTTGCGATCCACCGTGCGATGTCTATAGTAAATATGGTTGCGTAAATTAGTAACGGTACTGCTAAGGCAGCTTCAATGTAAGATATACCGCTAGAGGTATAGGGAAAACCTTTTAAAGAGCTTTTCATAAACAACCCTGACAAACCCAAAATTTGTGCAACACGTTTAAGGTGTAGATTGCACATTTATATCATAGTTATTGCTGGTTTTTGTCGAACTGTAGCGTTAAAAATCAGGTAAAATTTTCATTTCGGCAGGATTAAAAGAGCGGCTCAAAGCTTACTGTAAATTCAATATGTTATCAAGTGCAAGGTGTGAGTATCACTTTTCTTTGGTCCTCGGTGTTTTTAAAAAGTGGATTCTAAACCGTACTTGTCCTTGATACGAGAGTATTGCTATAACCTTCCTTATGAGCCGGGTAATTTATCTTTTTTTTCTGTTTGCGCCGTTTGTTTTTTGTTTTGATGTAGGAGTCTCATTAGGGATCGCTCAGCTAAGGGATTCCCGTAAGGCGCTTGCTCGCCTTGAAAATGGTGTAAGGAAGTTTACCCTTAAAAACGGTCTTAGGGTCTTGATGTATCGTAGAGCTGTTGCGCCTGTGTTTTCAGGTGTTATTTCCGTGCGGGTTGGCGGCTCAGATGAGGTACCAGGTATCACGGGGATAAGCCATATGTTTGAGCATATGGCATTTAAGGGCACAACATCGATAGGCACTAAGGACTATAGGCGGGAGAGGAAGCTCCTCAATATGCTTGAAGACATTCAGGCTCAAGTGCATGCGAAGGGGTGGACACCCAAGCTTAAGGCAAAATGGGATAAAACCCATAAAGAGCTTGAAAAGCTCTGGTCAATTAAGGATTTTTCAGAGGCTTATCTTGTAAGGGGCGCTGTTGGACTTAATGCTATGACTTCTGCAGACACGACCACTTATGTTGTAAATCTTCCGAAGACTGCTTTTGAGTTTTGGTGTTGGATTGAATCAGAGAGGCTCCTGCGCCCTGTGCTCCGTCAGTTTTATCAAGAGCGTGATGTTGTAATGGAAGAGAGGAGGATGAGGTATGAAAATAATCCTGACGGAAAACTGGTAGAGCTTATATTAGGTACAGTATTTCATGTCCATCCCTATAGGCAACCCGTTATTGGATACGCCTCTGATATAGAGAACTTGACTGCTCGGGCCACAGAGGCATTTCGGAAGAAATACTATGTTCCTTCAAATATGGTCGTTTCTATAGTTGGTGATGTAAATCCAGATGAGGATATTAAAACGGTCAAAAAGTACTTCTCTCGTATTCCGGCTGGGCCTAAGCCGCCAAGGACGCACTTGGTAGAACCGCTTCAAGAAGGGAGAAGAACCGTTGAGTATAGAGCCTTTGCTTCGCCTAAAGCGGCTGTTGTATACCGAAAGCCATCCTATCCGCATCCGGATGATCCTCCTCTTACTGTGATGATGGAAATGCTAGCAGGAACAAAGTCTTCACCGCTTTATAAAAAGCTCGTTCAAGAATATGGCTTGGCAACATCTGTCTCTTATTATGAAATGCCGGGTGATGCGTACCCGGATCTATTTTGGTTTTCCGGGGTTGTAAGGTCGCCTCATACAAATAAGGAATTTGTTGATAAGCTTTTGGAAGAGCTTGAAAGCTTCAAAAAAGATGGCGGCACTGAGGAACTCCTTGAAATTGCGAAGAATAATCTAGCGATGGATTACGTCACTTCTTTGGCTTCTAACAGTGAACTAGCACAGAATTTAGCCCATATTGAGCTTGTAATAGGAAGATGGAAGGCTCTTATATCTTGGTATGAGGAGATGGTTGGGGTGTCTTTGGATGATGTAAAGCGGGTGGCAAATAAATATCTACAGAGAGATTTTCAAACTATAGCCACGATTGAACCTGCTAAGGAAGGAAAATGAAACGAAAACTCACTGTTTCAGCAGTAATCTGTGCGCTCCTTTTAGCTTTTGTGGCGCTTGGATGTACAACTATTAAAACCCAGAGAGAGCTTAGCAGCTTTCCTATAAAGACCCCAGATTATTCTGAGCCAGTCATTGAAGAATGGGTTGAACATAACGGCTTGAGGGTTCTCTATATTAGAGATGATGAGCTTCCCTTGGTTTATGGAACCCTTTATGTAAAAGGTGGTACCTACTGGCAGAACGCCGACCAACTTGGGCTTTACGGGGCGCTTGGAGATCAGATGCGCGACGGAGGAGCTGGAGACTATACCCCAGACAAATTAGATCTAGTGTTAGATGGCTTGGCTGCAGGGGTGAGTAGTTCATTCGGCTCTGAGTATGGAACTGTTAGATTTTCATGTTTTGATAAGGATATAGAAAAGGTGTTCTCCATCTTTGCAGATGTGGTGCTTAGGCCTAGATTTGACCCTAATCGGCTTTCTTCGTGGAAGAAAAAGAAAGTCGACTCAATTAAAAGAAGAGTAGAAAATCCACAACTTGTGGCTATGGCGTCTTTGATGCAGATCCTGTATGACGGCACCCCATACGGCTATGTTTCTACATCTGAAGATATAAAAAAAATAAGTCGCCTTGATCTCTTAAGACTTCACAGGAGGATTGTTAGGCCTAAAGATTCTGTGCTCGTAATATCTGGCAACATTTCGAAGGACAAGGTAAAAGAGCTGCTTAGAAAGAATTTCGGGAGGTGGAAGGGCAAAAACCACCTTTCTCCATTGCCCCCTGTTGTTGAGGAACCTAAGCCTGCAATATATTTTATTGAGAGGCCGTTGGTGCAGGCTACGGTTGTGATGGGAGAACTTGGTGTCCCCCGGCTCACAGCTGATGATGTTGCAATAGATGTGTTTAATGATGTCTTTGGGACCTCTAGCTTCGGGGCTCCTGAGCTTTTTAAGGTAGTAAGGGAAAGGCTTGGTTTGGCTTATACAGTGTATGGGTCTATACAACCTGCTGTTAAAAAGGGGGTGAATATCATATTTTTTCAGACTAAGTCCAAGTCTGTGTTCCAAGGCATTAAAGCCTCGCTAGGGGTGCTCAAAATGCTTCAGGGAAATGTTCTCCCAAAGGAGCGTATCGAGATGTCAAAAAACTTTATCGGAAATTCATTTGTGTTTAAATTTGCCTCTAAATATGATGTGATTTCGCGTAAGGCAAGAATGATTATGCTTAATTATCCGCCAGATTACGATAAGATCTATCTTGAGAAACTAAAAGAAATAAGCAATAAAGATATACGGGATGTAGCTAGGAATAGATGGGATATAGAACGTTTGGTCATTGTTGTGGTAGGGAATAAAGAGGCATATAATACTTTGGAAAAGGAAAGAAAATATGGCAGAGAAGTGTGGCTCAAAGAGAT
>RFKT01000008.1 GCA_003694225.1 Candidatus Dadabacteria bacterium | reverse complement strand
TGTATAGGGAGCTTTTGAAGCGGCCGTTAAATTCTCCCGAAGATGTTGAGCAGTGGCTGATTGACTGGAGCGAACTCTCTGCCGCGCTCTCAGAGGAGAAGGCGAGGCGGTATGTGCTTCACACATGCAATACAAGCGATAAAACACTTGAGGATGCTTATCTTACCTTTGAAAAGGAAATAGCAGCTCCCTCTGCCAGATGGGATCACAGACTTAACCTGAAATTTATTAACTGCCCCTACAGTCAGCAGCTAAGCAGCGAACGGTATGGGGTCTTAGCCCGCGCCATAAATGCTGAGGTCAAAATATTCCGAGATGAAAACGTTAAGCTTAATACGGAGGATACAAGGCTGTGTGCTGAATATGAAAGGATAACCGGAGATATGGAGATAGAGTTTAGGGGGAGAAGGCTTACTTTGGAAGAAGCCCAAGCCCTCCTCAGAGAGCCGGACAGAAATCTAAGAGAAGAGGTGTGGAAAAAGATCTTTGAGAGATGGCATAAAGACCATGACAAACTTGATGAACTGTACGGAAGGATGGTAGCGCTGAGACATCAGATAGCTCAAAATGCAGGCTTTAGAAACTTCAGGGACTATACATTCACTAAGAAGGGGCGGTTTGATTATACGCCGGAAGATTGTAAGAGGCTTCACGACGCCGTTGAGAAAGTCGTTGTGCCTGTTGCCCGAAAGATAGTGGAGGAGAGAAGAAAGGCCTTAGGACTTCAATCTGTAAGGCCATGGGATCTCAGTGTCGACCCCTTGGGAAGGCCTCCTCTTAAGCCATACAGAGATGTAAATGACCTAATCGCAAAAGTTACCGCAACCATGAGGATTATAGATCCGGAACTTGCAAATTATGTTGCAGACATGGCCGGAAATGGCGACCTAGACCTATCTGCTCGACCCGGTAAAGCAGGAGGCGGCTATACGATGAGTTTCGACAGGCTAAGAAGGCCGTTTATCTTTATGAACGAAGCTGGCACCCACAGGGATGTAATGACCCTTTTCCATGAGCTTGGCCACAGCTTTCATGCCCTTCTCTGCAGGGATGACCCCTTGCTGGAATATAGGCATGCCCCTATTGAGTTTGCAGAGGTCGCATCAATGGGAAATGAGCTTTTCGCGATAAATCACCTTGAGGACTTTTATACCCCCGAAGATGTCAAGCGGGCTTTAAGGGATACCCTTGAAGAGATAATCTTATTTCTTCCCTACTGTATGACGGTAGATGCATTCCAGCACTGGGTTTATCTGAACCCTAGCGCGTCCTCTGCAGAACGGGATCAAAAATGGGCAGAGCTCTCCCAGCGTTTTAGCACTGGTGTGGAGTGGAGCGGTTTTGAAGAGATCATGGAGTCTGGATGGCATTATAAGTCGCACATCTTTGTGCTGCCTTTTTATTATATCGAATATGCAATATCGCAGTTGGGAGCGCTTCAGCTTTGGAGGAAATACAGGGAAAATCCTCAAGATGCGGTTTTTCGCTATAAGCATGCCCTTTCTTTAGGCGGCTCCCGACCGCTGCCTGAGCTCTTTGCCGCAGCAGGAATTAAATTTGATTTTAGCGAAGCTCTTATTCGGGAGGTAGTGGAGGATCTACAAAAGGAGCTTGCGGCCCTTTAGCGCCTTGATATTTTTCAGGAACCACTGCCTGTCAAGATAGATTTTGACTTTCTGACTCTTTCCTAAATATACTTGTGCGGCGCTGTGTCGCATAGTTTCTTAATCATTTTTAAGGGGAGGGGCTATGTTTACAAAGAAGTCAAGGATACACATAGCGCTTTTGATGCTTGGAGTGGTAATCGCCACTCCTGCCATTGGATCACCCTACAGAACTTATGTGCGAAACATCCGTAGATTTTTTACAGCTCAACTAGGAGAAGCCTTTACTGCTGCCTTTAAGATTGGTGGCGTTATTCATAAGGTTAGATTCCAAAGAGTGCCTGTTTTACTTGGGGCATGCGGCATCAATGGAAGCTCACGACCGGCAAAGGAGTGCATGCCAAACGGGCTAAGGTTATTTCAAGGAAAGTTTAGGCTTGGAAAAAGATATAATGCTGTCCTTCCGGTTGCAAGCGCTGATATAATAGGCTCCACTCTCCACATAAAGCTACAGGGAAGACGCGGCAAGAGGTTTTTTCTCTTAGAGGCGGATCAAAAAAGCTTGCACTCTCTTACAGAGGTGAGATCTGTGCCTGTACGGACAGTAGCCACGTTCGATCCCTATCCATCTACAAACACATTTATAGCTGCACCGCTTACAGCAGGGGCGTTATTTTCCGGCGGGACTGTTGAGTTATCTGTAGAAGCTGATGCCGAGCTTCACAACCTATATGGATCCAATACGCTCTCTCAAATTTTGGCTGAGATTAACTCCGCACAGGCTATCTATCAAAGCCAACTTGGAATCAACTTTGTGGTGCGTGCAAGCAATATTTATACAGATCCTGCAGTACAGCCTGTAAAGAGCAGAGATGTAAATGATCTCTTAAAGGAATTTCAAGATTCCAATGAGCTGGATCACCACCTTGATCCTTCCGATTTGAGGCATCTCTTTACAGGGAAGGATGTCATCGGAAACAATTCCTCTTCTGTGGGAGGGTTTGCTTATATAAGATCAATATGTGTGGCGCCATCTTTTGCTTACGGGCTCTCGGAAGCCACAGACCCTCTTACCTCCTACATATTGCTTGCCCATGAAATTGGGCATAATCTCGGAGCTGAGCATGCGCCTGACAATCCACCAACAATAATGAGCGCTTCTTTAAGTGATTCTGATATTATCAATACCCCATCAGCTTCTACCTTTGCGGCAAGTTCTGTAAGCGAGATAACGTCACATCTCTCTGCAAACGGCCAATGCCTCCAATCCGATGCTCTTCCCTTTGCATTGAAGCCGAAGATAAAACAGCTCAGATTTACAGGAAAGGGGGTACTAAAGATTGTGCTAAAGGATGTTGCGCCCAAAAAATGCAAGATTACTGTGGAGCTGGTTAGAAGTGATGGCGCCTTCTTTATCACAAAGAAGGTCAAGGTCTCTGCGCGGGACGCTAAGAAAAATACTATGAAGCTTGTGGCAAAAAACCTAAGGATTGACCCATCTTCAATTCCAAGTTTCAACCTTAGATTCAGGAAATCCTGCCCCGGCGCCTTAGAGGTGTTTGATACAGGTGGAGGAATGACCGTGGTCACAAAGACAAAGAGCGGGGATATATCGTCTTTAGGTGAGCTAGCCTTTAAGCTCAAAAAAGCTCTAAAGAAGAAGAAAGGGAAAAAGAAGGGAAGGAAATAGACCTTCCTATGCATCATCTTAGCCCCGCTCCTTTTAGGAGCACCTTTTAGAATGAGGAACAAGGG
>RFKT01000076.1 GCA_003694225.1 Candidatus Dadabacteria bacterium | reverse complement strand
TAGAGAGTGAGGAGGTAAAAACAATAATCTCCGAAATAGAGAGAAAGATCAGGGGACTCGTAGATGATAGAAAGGTTAATTTTTTAAAGAATGAGTATGAGAGGGAGAAATCGTTTGAAATAACAATACCAGATCCTACGAGAGATGAAGTTGAAAGGGGACTGAAAGAGATAGATCAATATATAAATCCTCAAAAAGTTGAGAAGCTAGTCAAACAAAAATGCGCTGAGATAGAGATGAAATTGCAAAAGTCCCTTGAAGCTGAACCGGATCTAGAAAAGCGAAAAACACTGATTAAGCTGATAAGGAAATTTACAAAATACCGGAAGGTCTTTGAACATAATATGTATCAGTTAAGGGAATGGCAGCAGGGGAAGCGCATATCTGTAAGGGATCTAAAATTTAAAAAGCAAGATAAGCTATACAAGGCACTAACACGATCATCTGTTTTCACAGAAAATGGCACAGGCAGGTTGCTCAGGGAATTGCAGGGGATCTCCACACTTAATTTGCTTGTTGCCAATGTAGGTAAAAGTGCAGTAAAAACAAAGGACGATATATCAAATATCGTTAGTGCGCTTAAGGATCTTGGCTTCGAAGGGAATGATCTATATAGACAGGCTCTGTTAATTACATATGGCATAAATGCCCTAATCGCAAGCAGGACGCTGTCAAAGATGTCACAGGAGTACTATCGAGTTGGAGCTTATGTCTACAATCCACAATCCAAAAAACATGAGATCTTAACTGATCAATTGCCAGCACCACATGAAATAAAAAGACCTGTTTTGCTCGAAGATGTGGTGGAGGTATATCGGCATCTTGGTTATCAGGGAGAGGAGCTGACAGAGGAAAGCGGCAGGTTTTTTAATGAGCTCGTACGTAAATATAGTATAGTTAAGAGGCAGAAAGATGAAGAGTTAATCAAGGAAGTTGGTAGACTAAAAGCAAGAGGGGCAAAGGAGGTTTGCATTAGTAAAACTCCTCAAGGATATTCTATAAAGGATGGTCTAAAACTACCGTCTATGGAGGAGTTACAAAAGGATCTCGCTTTAAGGTATGAAATTCCACGAGAAGCTCTCGCCCAGCTACTTAAAGAAAAGAAATTGGATATCAATGATTATGATACCGTATATGAGCTGGTATTGGCTAAAGATCTAAGTATGTGGGAAGGTGTGTATAAGAACAAGCATATTCCCTATTTGGCTGAACTGGCGCTTTATGTGAAAGGTGAACTGCAAGGAGATGCGCCAGAAGTGATGCTGGCTCGTGCGCGGGCAAGAGCAGCGGCTGAAATTCTGAGGACAAGTGTTAATGAGGTCTTAGCCCATAGATACAAAGAAGACAAAGTGGCTGACACTATATTCAACCTAGGAGAGACGTTAAGCAGTATAGGAGAGGGTGTGTTATTTAATCAGGTAGATCTTAGCAGACTCTTCTATAAAGCTGGGAGCAAATTAGCAGGTATGAGCCCTGAGCAAGCTGAGAGAGAGTATAAGAGAATGATGTTTAAGCGGCTAGAATCAGATAGTATGCTCATCTCTGGTTTGAGGAAGACTGAGCAGGTTGGTAATGTGGTAGGTAAGGTTGCGGGAGTTGCTTTTATGGCAGAACTGCTATGTGCCGCGGGAATACCAGCTTTGGGTTCTTCTACAGTAGCGATGGGCATAGGATCCTCAGCTGATGCCAGTCTAAATGGAGAAGGATTATTAGCCAGAGGGATAGCTTTTGGAGAGGGGGCAATGACTAATCTCCTAACAGTGGGATTTGGGCGCTTGATAAAGGTACCAGCTGGCTTGTCGCGCAATGCATTTATTAGAGAAGGAATAAGGGATAGCATCGCGTTTGTGGCTGCAGATTATGTGGTGAGCTTCGGGCAGATAGATAAGGAACAGATCATGGATGACGGCATCTTCGGTTTTGTTATGGGTGCACTGGGGCAAAGAATGGCGATGCGTACCCAGAAGCGCAAAGTAGAGAGTTTGCACAGAAGAGAGATTTTAAAGGAGGTGAAATTTGAGAGAAAGCTGGAAATTGAAAGAAATACAAAGATAGAGAAGAATAGCGGGATTTACGATAGCAGGCAGAATATAGGGGAGACGGTGGAGAGACCCATAAGGGGGAACAAGCTAAGGGAAATGAATGGGCATAAAGAGCCTAGTAGAAAGAAAGTGCCGGATACTCTAGAAGATATGGAGAGGTTATGGAAAAACAGCGAGGCTCCCAAAGAAAAGATCTCTGAAGCCAAAGCCAATAGAAGGAGTGCAGAGGAACAGAATACAGAAGGGGCTAAAACTGTAGATAGAGACGCAGGTGGACATGTTGAAAGAAGTGGTTCCGTAGAGAAAGTAAGTCACAGCAAAGAACCCAATACAAATGCAGTTCCCGATACTGTAGAGGAGCTGATAAAGATGTGGGAAAATACCAAGCCTGCTAAGGGAAGGATCAGTGAAAAAAACACAGGAAGCAATAGGACAGATAAGGGCACATCAAACGGCTCTCGCCAGTATGGGAGTTCGGATGGTTTAGTAGACGGGGTACAAAAATTAGATACTAAGAAGAGCAAGCCCTCAGACCATAAAGCAACGGATAGAGGGGGTCTAAGTAAACAGGAAGAAAATCTTCATAAAGGAGCAGGGAACGGTGGAAAGCGGGTGTCTGAAGGAAAAATAAATGAAGGCAAGGCACAAGATATGCACCGTAGAAAAAATAACAGAGAGATGGAGAATTTTAGTGAAAACGGAGGGACTAGATCAGGCGACAAAGATAGCATAACGCGCATACCCGATACATATGCAGAGTTAGAGGCGAGTTTCAACAGAAGTAGGAGATCTTCCCCTAAGGAACCGAGCAGTAGGGATGACATAAAAGGTAATAGAGGAGGAACCCATCCCAATGGAGGAGGTGGTACCTCCGGTAATATTACAGGCCAAGCTAGAAAGAGGGTTCCTAGTAGCGGTTTTGGAGAACCGACAGCTAGCCCACAGCAGGGTGGAAGGGTTGCTGTCCTAGAAGCCACACAACCAGAGATTAAAATAGAAATGCAGGCGCAACCTTCGGTTTCTAGAGCAAGTAGTGGTATGCGCGCTAGAAAGCAAGTCAGAGTAGATCATAAAAAAATCGATCCGCAACAGAGGATTAAAGTACTGAGACTTAAGAAGAGGCGACTAAATAGAGATATACTAAGGAAAAGAAGAGAGGTATTCCAACTTGAAACCAAAGTAAAGAAAACCTCCTCTAAAGCAGACTTAATAGAAGTGCAAAGAAGGATTATAGCTTTAGAGAAGGATATTGTAAGAGATAGAGCACGAATCAAAAGAGTTGATAAGGAGGTGCAAGAGCTTAGAAAAGCAAAGGAGCAAAAGCAGGCGAGGGTAGACAATAGAAAACCAGAGCAAAGGAGAACAAATAGAACAGAAATACTAGATCTAGACAATAAAAAATTAGATAACAGGACAACCAGAAGAACTCCTCAAAATCAAGAGCTAGAAGTAGATTTCAATAAGACTCGCCATATAAACGCTCGACCACGAATTGTAGAACCAACTAAACCAGTAATGGAGGAGGATCTGCAACGCACCCACCATATAAATCAGCTTCAACCAGCTGTCGAAGAAAATAAACTATATAATAGAGAAACAGACCTGAGTAAGACTTCTTCAAACAGGAAAACCTCTCCTTTTGCTAAGCCAACACGTAAACCCTACCCAGATTTAGGCGACGACCCTATGCTAGAGGATCAGCTGGCGTATAAGCTTGAGAGGCAGAAGCAGTTTGAGAACAGGCCAAAGGTAAGGACTAGGGAGAAGACACGACGAAATACGTTTCGTTTAGATCTAGGTTTAGGAGAGATGACACCGTATCCGACAAAGGTTAAAAGTCATATACCAAAGGTATATGATTATGAGGATTTTTACTACAGTACAGAGAGAACCAAAAAGTCATTTAAGGAC
>RFKT01000075.1 GCA_003694225.1 Candidatus Dadabacteria bacterium | reverse complement strand
GGGACTTCAATCATCGGTGATAGATAGATCACTTAGAGATAAGCACAGGCTGGAAGCTATGCTTTTAGCCCGGAGGATTCTAGCATCCATTGAATCGGGGGAAAGCCCGGTAAGCACGGAAACCATCGAGGGAAAGCCGGAACTCTTTCTTGACATCACCGACAAGGAACTAAAAGAAAACCCCTTTTTAGCCTCTCTTGATGTAACGCTTAAGGGAGAGCCGTGGCTTTTGCCTGAATTTCCGGATTCTAATATGGTGCGTATAACCTTGAAGATCTCCTGGGGGGAAAGCGCCGGGCAAAGTATAACTATATATTACTTTGTGCCCGATGAAGATAAGTTTGATATTGATGAGTAACGGCATGGCAGAAAAAAGGCCACATGAGCGCAGGCACGGATTTACCCTGATTGAGATCACAATTGCTATAGCCATACTTGCCTTTATAGGCGGAATTACATTTTACTCTGTTATACAGATAATACAGTCAAAAAAGATCTTAGATGACAGAGATGATGCCCAACGGATTGCCATAGCAGTTCTTAACAGGATGACAAGAGAGCTTCAACTTGCATATAGCGGCATAGGCCTTATGCCAAGGCCTGAGTCAGGATCTAAAAGAAGGCTTCCATCCAACATAAACCTTATAGGGAAGCCCAAGAAACTACCAAATGGGAAAAGGGGGGATTCTATCCGATTCATTGCCTTAGAAGGAGGGCAGTACCTTCCTGACGGAGGCACTCACTCAGGTGTGGTGCAGATAATGTACAGGGTTGAAGAAAATCCTGAAACCAAAGACGACAAAATCCCCACATATGTCTTGGTAAGAGAAGAGATACCTATAATCATGCCTGTAGAGAAAGCCTTTGCAAAGATGATGGTCTTCCCAGTAAGCGAAAGAATTCTAAGCCTCAGCTTCCGCTACTACGATGAGGAAGAGGACACTTGGGTAAATACATGGGGACAGGGAGATCGTGTTAAGCTTCCACTGCAAATTGAGCTTCGCCTTGAAATTCTCTCCCCGCAGGGAATAGTGCACAAGATTGTAACCGCAGTTCCCTTAAGGAACATCAACTAAGGCATCTGGCAACGCGCCCTAAGTAGTGATACAATCGCCTAAGATATTTTCTCTTAATTTACTTAATGAATTAAAACAGAAAGTGGGAGACCAAAATATTCTTGCCTTAGACTTTTCAACAAGCCCTCCCCTAGGGCTTGTTACATCCGCCTCGGGAGTGGTGTCGGAAGTGCACGCATTAGGCGACAAAGACTTATTTTCGGCAATGCTGAAAAAAGCCTATGCAGATTCTCAATCTCAGGAAGAACAGGAAGAAAAAACTGAAGAGGAGATTACAGATCCCTCATCTGATGCACTAACTAACCTATCTAACGCATTAACCCTTTTTTCAACCCACTGGAGGACCTCTGTGTTAATACTCCCCTCAACCGAAACCCTTTCACTAAATATTGAGCTTCCGTTCAAAGACACAAAGCAGATAGAAAAGATCCTTCCTATGGAAGTGCAGGATATTGTGCCATTTAAGATTGAGGAATTTCACCTTGTCTCTCGGTGTATAGCACCAATGAACGGAAACGGCTTTGACATACATGTAGATCTAATAAAAAAGTGGGAGTTAAAGAGGCTTATCTCGGCCTTGCAAAGCATAAATATTGACCCCAGGGTAGTATGTCTTCCTGCTCATGCACTTGCCTCTGCATATTGGGCAGCAAGGGATTATTTTAGAGATAACTGTTGTCTCCTTTGGCGAGACTCAGATAACTTAAGCTTTTTAGGCGTTATGCACGGAGAGCCTAGAATAACCAGAAGCATACAACCACCGAAAGAAACCGGCGATGCTGATATATATAGGGAGATGAGGCTAACAATAGGATATATGGAGAAAAGATATGAAAAGGTTGTTGAAAAGGTTTACTGTTTGGGAAGCCATCCTGAGCTTGGGGAAGTTCAGGGATTTCTGGGAAGAGATGTGGAAGAAGTGAAGATTGGTGAGTTGATCAAACTGGAAAAGCCGGCAGAGAGTCTTGCTCCTCTGGTAGCAATACAGGTCTTGGCCTCTCCTCAGCCGGCCCTGACAAATTTCCGTTCAGGGCAGTTTAAGTACCGCCCCAGATTCAGAGAGCTGATTGCTGGGCTTCGCACACTGGTGCCATACGTGGTTTTTTTGGCGATCCTAGCAGTGGCCTCAGTCGGGCTTCAATATTATCTTAATACAAAGAAAATTGATCGACTTAAAAATGCGATAACCAATGTTGCAAAAGGCGTACTTAAATCCTCTGGTCCCATCTCTCCATCAGCCGCTCCCCTTTTAATGAGAGATGAAATTAGAAAGCTTGAGGATCGACTAAAATCCCTAGGCTCCCTTTCTTCGCTTTCAACCCTTGAGTCATTTGCGGCTGTCTCACAAGACCTTCCAAGCAACCTGGGGCTTTCCATATACAGCCTGAGCATCAAAGAAAATAGAGTTAATATTAAAGGTACTGCGCCTGATTATAGCACCCTGGACAAGATTGAAGCGGCCTTTAAGAAAAAGCCTCATACATATTGCAAGGTAAAGATCAAAGAGGATGTAGCCTTCGGAAGAAGAGCGCGGGTAGGGTTTATAGTCTCTTTGGAGATCTGTTGATGAAGAGTTTGAATTCCATCGCAGATTACTACTCAAGCCTAACACAGAGAGAAAAGATTTTCGTAGGCGTAGGAGTTGCCACTCTGATTGCAATCGCTTTGATCTATGCAATATCCTCGGTGCAGGAGGTATTTCGAAAAACACATTCAGAAATTGAAAGGCTTACCAAAAATTACGCTACAGTCCAGATACTTGCAGACAGGTATGCAAGACTTGAAGCAAAACTGCGCAATCTTGAAAAGGAGTTTCGCCGCAAGGGTCGCTCTGGAGGTGTAAGATCATATCTTGAAAAAGCCTTAAGAACGGTAGCTGGCCTAAGCCCCGGAGAGTATTCCATCAAACCTGGAGCGATTAGAAATCTCGGCAAAAATTACAAGCAGGCGCCGTTTACAATCCGATTCAACAGCACATCCTTAAAGAAGGTTGTAGCATTCCTAAAGGACATAGTGCAAAGCGACTCTTCCCTCCTTATAACTAAGCTAGATATTACAAAGGGGAGGAGATCAGAGAGGTTGACAATAATAGTCGATGTCACAAGTGTAACCAATGCGCGCTAAAAAAATCATAGGCTATACATTAATAGTCATTCTTGTCGTTATAGCTTCAATATGGACATTGGACTGGAAGTCGTACGCATCGCAGATATCCGCCATAGCCTCTACCGCGGGCGCTAAAGCAGGTTTTGCGGTTAAAATAACTGGTGAGAAGCTATCTCCCTTGAGCTTTTCTGCAAACAAGATTGAGCTTGCATCGATATCTCTTCCAACTGTGGAATTAGCCCTTTCAAACATAAAAGGGAGGATTAATTGGCTCTCTCTTGCAACAGCTAAAAAGACCTTTTCCGTTAAGGCAGACGCATATGGAGGCGCGTTAGAAAGTGCCTTTACTTTCTTGCCGGAAGGAGTCAACTACTCCTTAAGGCTTGACCGGTTGGCTCTGGAGAAATATCCCCTCTTTTCTGAGCTGGGATTAACTGGTCTACTCTTTATTGACTGCAAGGATCTGGAGCAAAAAAGAGGGGGGTTTTCTAACGGGGAGTGTTTCATTCAATTAAAAAACTGCTCAAAGGCGGCGCCATTAAAGCATCACCTAAACTCTCTGGGAATCCCCTTGTCAGTTGAGATCCCCTCCTTTTCAGCGCTTAACCTTACCTCCTCTCTGTCCTTAAAAGGAGGATCTTTATTGATTAAGTCTCTTTCGCTTGACTCTTCTCTTCTCTCTGCAAAAGGCAAAGGCGAGATTAAGTCTTTCTCCAAATCCCCAGCAATCTCAGCTTCTTTGGCGATCTCACTTTCAGATGAAGGGCTAAAGCGTATAGGCTCTTTTCTACCGCTAATTAGCCGAGGGGTTTTACCCAATACTCGGAAGAGCTTTACAGTGAAGATATCGGGAAGACTTTCAAATCCCTCTATAAACTTTAAATGACAACCCGTCGTGCTCTAAGATGATTACTAATCCCCTTCTCTATAGATTTCTTGGGCTAAAGAGGATCTCTGAGCTCTTTTCAGCGCTTAACAGGGAATCAAAAAGGCCAAAAAGGGGCTCTCTTTCATCCTTTCCTGTTATATTAGCCATTTTGGTGTCTCTGCTCCCATTTTATTCCTCGTTTTTGACCCTGTATGCAAAGCGGCTCGATATAACCACAGTGTTTGTGGGGATAGCCACATGCCTAGCAATTGTGCTACGCAACAGAATAGGTATAACTCTTAAAAAAACAACAAGGTGGAAAGTGCCCTTTTCCCTCACTCATACTGCATTTGCCATAGGTGCTATACCTACAGTTATAATGCTGATAATAGCACCTCATTCATTTTCCCATATAAGCACCAATCAAAATATACAGCCTGTATTTGAGGTGGAGCGAATCCCTATAATATCTGTTGCTCTATTCATACTCGGCGTCTCCGTGTGGGCGGGCGTTACAGAAGAGATTATCTACAGGAATATGCTTATCTCAATTATTAGGAGGTGGAAGGCAATAAAGCGGCCTATAACAAGAAACGTCTTGGCTGTGTTTGTAAGCTCTGCAATCTTTGCGCTAACTCATCTTCCGACATGGGGAATATCACTCAGCGTAGCGCATTTTGGTCTTGGCGTCGGCTTTGGGCTTGCCTATATAGCAACCGGCGAGCTTATACTGCCGATTATCTTTTATCACATAGCCTTTGACATACTAAGCCTTACCTTCTCATACCTTTCATACAGGTTTTAGGGAATCAAGGACGCTTTTATCTTCAAGCGTAGTAACATCGCCCTCTGCTTTCCCTGTAGATGCCAGCTCCTTAAGCAGCCTACGCATAATCTTGCCGCTTCTTGTCTTTGGAAGCGCATCCGTAATGGTAACAGCTTTGGGACGAGCGATAGCTCCGATCTTTTCCACAACCCAGTCAGATAGCTCCTGTGTCAACTCTTCTGTGGCACACTCTCCGGTGCGCAAGGTAACAAATGCGTGAACCATCTCTCCTTTTATTTCATCAGGCACGCCTACGCATGCGCTCTCTGCAACCTTGGGATGAGAGACCAATGCGCTCTCTATCTCCGCTGTGCTCAATCTGTGCCCGGCTGTATTAATCACATCATCCACCCTCCCCATAATCCAAAAGTATCCATCCACATCTTTCCTTGCTCCATCTCCTGTGAAATAGAGATTAGGAAACCTGCTCCAGTACTGAGAGCGATACCGTTCCTCATCCCCATATATTCCCCTCAACATAGATGGCCACGGGGAGCGAATAACCAGAAATCCGCCCTCGTCCACACCGCACTCTGAGCCGTCTTCCTTTACGATTGCGGCGTCTACACCAGGAAGCGGCAAAGTTGCAGAGCCGGGTTTAGTGTCAATCGCTCCAGGCACAGGAGATATCATGATGGAGCCGGTTTCTGTCTGCCACCATGTATCCACTATCGGACACCGTTCTTTTCCAATGACCTTATGGTACCAGAGCCAGCACTCAGGATTAATAGGCTCTCCCACCGTTCCAAGAAGCCTCAGGCTATCCAATGAGTAGTTGTTTATTATATCATCCCCCCACTTTATGAATGCCCTAATGGCTGTGGGAGCGGTATAAAGGATTGTAACTTTATGTTTGTCGATGATCTCCCAGAACCTCCCCTTGTGTGGATGATCTGGGCTTCCCTCGTACATAACCACGGTAGCTCCGTTTGAAAGCAGTCCGTAAACTATATAGCTATGCCCTGTAATCCATCCCACATCTGCTGTGCACCAGTATATGTCTGTGTCTTTGAGGTCAAACACAAGCCTTGCCGTATAGTTTGTCTGTACCATATACCCGCCTGTAGTGTGCACCACTCCCTTTGGCTTGCCTGTAGTGCCTGAGGTATAGAGAATAAAAAGCATGTCTTCGCTCTCCATCTCTTCGGGTTGGCACTGTTCGCTCTGTTCTTCCACCAGATCGTGCCACCAGATATCCCGATTG
>RFKT01000074.1 GCA_003694225.1 Candidatus Dadabacteria bacterium | reverse complement strand
TCCTAAAATCAGCGCATCCTACCTTAAGCAGCAGCCTACGAAAGTCTTCGATATACATCGCACCTCCGATACATTCTCCGACAAGAAGGGGATCCCTTCTGAGATTCTCAGGAATCCTCTGAAGTGCAAAAATATCACTGAAATAGAGCTCCCCACCGGGCTTTAATACCCTAAAGATCTCAGAAAACACCCTCTCTTTATCAGGAGAGAGGTTAATCACACAGTTAGAGATAACTAAATCAACTGTCGAGTCCTCTAGCCCGCATCCTTTTAGATCCTCTATATAGCCATTTATAAAGGTTATATTGGGCTCTGAGTAACCAAAAGCCTCTGTGTGGTAAGGCACATACCTCCTTGCTACTTCAAGCTGCTCTTCTGTCATATCAACTCCAATAACCTTTCCTTTTTCCCCAACAAGCTTAGAAAGGATAAAGCAGTCCCTTCCAGTTCCACAGCCAAGATCCAACGCCACAATGCCATCCAAACAGAGCGGGATAGGAGAGCCGCATCCGTAAAACTTTTCCTTTACCTCTTCATGTACAAGGCTTAGCGCCTCTTTAATATGAGGAGGCGGCGATTCGCCAGCACAGCAAACATCTGTCTGCAGATCGCTCTTTGTAGAAAGCACCTTTCCGTAATATTCCTTAACGCTTTCAATCCAATCAAGCCTTCCCTTCATTTTAGAATCTCCAACATAAGCATCTAGCCGTCTACAATAGCGCCACTACAAGAACTTCCACAGCCGGCTGTACATCCATAGCAATGCTCCCCTATCTTTATAGTGCGGCCATTTAATTCTTCAAAAGAGTTAATATCCCAAATAGTCTCCCTGTCCAACGCATATCCATTTTCATCCAACATTTGGTTAAAATCGCAATCGTATAATTTCCCCTGCCAATCCACTGACACTAAAGTGCGGCACATAACATTTTCTAAGGCATCTCTATTAAAATTCTCATATAGTAGAGCCATATACCTTTCATATTCGCCCTTAGAATGGAGATAACGCAAGAACCTCGCTATAGGCATATTAGTGATTGTAAGGAGAGAATTAAATTTTATTCCATATACACTAAAGAGCTTAGATTTATAAGATTCTTGAAGCTTAGCTTGGTTTGGAGGGAGGGAGGCACCTTGGGGATTATAGACGAGGTCAAGCTTCAAATCGGTGTGATCACCCCCATATCCAAGGTCATTTAATACGTTAAGCGCTCGTATGCTTTTTTCAAAAACCCCCTTTCCCCTTTGTTTATCTACATTGTCCTCTAAGTAGCATGGAAGAGATGCGATTATATGAACCCTGTTTGCCCGCAGAAACTCAGCAAGGTCTTCCTGCCCACCTTCAAAAAGCACAGTAAGATTACACCTATCAATAATTTCAATTTTATCTGACTCCTTCCTTAAAGACTCCACAAAATACCTAAAATGTGGATTTAACTCAGGTGCGCCGCCCGTAATATCAACGGTTGTAACGTCCTGAGAACGGGAAATTAAATGTAGAAGCCTATCAAATGTCTCTTTGTCCATAATCTCGGTGCGTTTTGGGCCTGCGTCTACATGGCAGTGAGAGCATGTCTGATTGCAGAGTTTTCCTACATTGACCTGCACAATAGACACAACGTCTGCCTTTAGAGGAGCTGCCTCTTCCAACACCTTTAGCCTAAACGGCTTAATACCTGATCCAATATCTGATTTCATAGTATTACAACGCTTAACAAAAGCACGAAGCTTTATCTATTAAGTTGCCATAAAAGCGTTAATTCGGCTAAACCAATCGGAGGGTTACACGCAAAATATTAAATTTACCCCATAAAATCACTGGGTTATTGGGCATAGCTTGAGGACCCTACATTTTGTCTCCTCTCGTTTGTATAAAATTTAAGAGATTTTCCAGCAAATTCACATCGTTTATTATCCTTGGCACCTTGTTCTGCCCCCCGAGTTTCCCCCTAGACTTCATCCATTCGGCAAATGTGCCCCTTTTTACAAGAACAACCTTAGGGGATGCCATCCCAAATCCATCAGCCCTATGCGCTGCATAGTCATCATTTATCTTAGATAAATAGCTATCAATCTGTTGCGACACGGCTTCAGAGTCAAGTTTATACTTCGATTCCACCTCTAATATATAGACATGCCGCCCTAGCTCACCGCCTTTTGAAGGAAATAGAGCACCAACTGAATATTCCAAGAGGGAAAATCCAAGATCCTCTCCCGCTTTGGTTAACGCCTCTTCAATCTCCTCTCCTATTAAGTGCTCTCCAAACGCAGAGAGTGAATATGAGATGCGTCCCGTAATCTCTATCCGCTCTTTTGCATTATCAATAAACCTTACTGTGTCTCCTATTACATACGACCACAATCCAGCGGCAGTAGTCATTACCAAAGCATAGTTAACACCGGGCTCTGCATCCTCTATCCAGTGTCTTGTGGGATTTTCCTTGTCTATCTCCTCTAAAGGAACAAACTCATAAAAGATACAGTTGTTGACAATTAACCTTAAGCCGCATTTCTGAGCGCTGTCCTGAAACGCTATAAACCCCTCGCTTGCGGGGTAAACCTCCCTTAACTTAATATTCGAACCGAGAAGATACCTTTCAAAAACCGGCCTATAAGGGTCAAACTTAACCCCGCCGTGGATTATAAGCTCCAAACGTGGATAAATTTCAGCCAGCCTCTCCTTGCCGGTTTTCTCCCTTAGCTTCTCAAAAAGGATCAAGAGCCAACTTGGAACGCCTGCTAACGATCTTATATCCTCCTTTAGAGATGCCTCAGCCATATGATCTATCTTCTTTTCCCAATCCGAAAGAAACGCTATCTCCTCAGGGGGAAAATACCTTCCCTTACACCATCGGGGAATTGTCTTTGTTACGATTCCGCTTAGATCTCCGCTATAGATTCCATCTGCCTCTCTAACAAGATCCGTACTGCCTCCTAAGACAAAGCTCTTTCCGCCCCAGATTGCTGAGGAGGGATTTTCAAGAGCAAAAGAGGATAAGAGAGCCAAGCCCGCCCTGTTGTTTGCCCTTATCATCTCTTTTGTGTATGGAATATACTTTGTCTTCCCTGTCGTAGTTCCTGAAGTAACTGCAAAATATGGAACAGTTCCCCAATAGGTAATGTTATCTAAAACTGGAAAGTCCTTTTGCCAGTATTCGCTCCAGAACTCTTCATATCTGCGTATAGGAACCCTAGACTGATAGGCTTTAACGTCATGTATCGATTTAAATCCGTGCTCTTTACCAAACTTAGTTCCAGCAGCGCGCCTTAAAAGAGAAAAGAGGACTCTCTTTTGATGAGCTACGCAGCTTGCTTTGCTATACCTCCTTAACGCTAAGGCCCCATAGGCTCTTAGTATCGGCGTTATATTAATCATTTAGCTATATTACACCGATTTGCCTTAAAAATGATAGCAATCCGTCTCTACATTTTGGTCCTGCATCAGACATCTAATAACATCTCAGTTTAACTTAAAGGAAAGCTTTACCAAAAAAGAATATAATTTCCATAACCTACCTTATCGCTTTAGGGTTGCAACCGGCCTTACGATATACCCTCTATGGACTAGCACCGCTAGTTAAGATTTTAAGGCACATTGTGAATTAATTAGGGGAAAGAACAATGAAACTATCCACTAAGCTAAAACTTTGTTTTTATGGCCTTGTAAGCGCCTTTGTTGTTACAGGCATACTCAACTTTGCCAACTCAAAACGGGTCGGAGTAACTGTTGACAGGATGGCAAATGTATACGCAGAGCAGGGAGTAACTGCCCTCAATGCTCAGGTTCATATTAAGGAAGCGTTGGCAAACAGCTTTAAATTTTTTAGCTCGAGAGACCCTAAATACATAGCTTCATTCAACGAAGTAATCGGAGGAGTGAAAGCAGACCTTGATAAGATAGCATCCTTGGCAATCAGACCGGAAGTAAAAGAGAAAGCAAAAAAAGAAGAGTATCTCGTCAAAGAGTTTCAAGACGAATTTAGCAAGCTTGCGGAGATGTATAAACAAATAGGATTTAATGAAAATGAAGGATTAAGGGGGAAGATGCGCAATGCTGTACATACAATCGAAGCAAAGATAAAAGACCTCGGCATCCCAGAGTTACAAGTTTTAATGCTTATGGCAAGACGCCATGAAAAGGATTATATAATTAGAAAGAAAGAAAAATATGTAGGGAAGATCAAAGGGGTAATTGCGGAATTTAAAAATAAGGCTTCCCACTATGATTTTCCAGCTACAATTATAAGAGAGCTTGATTCGCTCTGGGCAAACTACTGGAAGAGTTTTTCAGATCTTGTATCTGCTGAAAAGAATGCAAGGCAAGCAGCACAAAATCTCACGGGGCTTAGCAAAGAAATTGACAAGGGGATGGCCAGCATTAAGAATCTTTCAACCCATGCTCTTCAGAAGGGGGTAGAGGAATCAAAGGATGGCATGAGCCGTATATCTAATGCCCTTATTGCGACTATCATATTTGTATTTATCTTGGCAACTGTGCTGTCGTGGAAGGTAGTGTCACCGGTAGTATCCAGCCTCGAGCGGATCTTACGGAGGCTTAGCGAAAGTAATGAATATGTAAATGGCGCGGCTCACCAACTTGAAACTGCAAGCCAGTCTCTTGCAAAGAGCGCAACAGAGCAGGCTGCTTCACTAGAGGAAACCACAACTTCTTTGAAGGAGGTAGCTTCAATGGCCAAGCAAAATGCTGATGGTGCAAAGGAAGCTCAGAATCTTACAGGATTGGTAAGAGATTCCTCTGAAAAAGGCAAGCAGTCAATGCAAGGGATGATGGAGGCCATAAACGACATCAATGCGGCGGCTGATGAAACTTCAGCTATCATCAAGACCATTGATGATATAGCATTTCAAACTAACCTCTTGGCCCTTAACGCCGCTGTGGAAGCAGCACGGGCAGGAGATGCTGGAAAGGGATTTGCTGTTGTAGCTGAAGAGGTTAGAAACTTGGCTCAGCGAAGCGCTGACGCTGCTAGGGATACAGCAAATAAGATTAAACGATCAAAGGAACTGGCTGACAATGGTGTAGCAGTTGCAGCTGATGTTGCAAATGTCCTGGTTGAGATAAACAACAACTCTGTAAAGGCAGCCTCGCTTGTATCTGACATAACAAGAGCAAGTGAAGAGCAGGCTCGTAGCATTGAGCATATAAACACTGCTATGGTTAATCTTGACAGGGTTACACAAACTAACGCCGCATCCGCAGAGCAATCGGCGGCCTCATCTGAGGAATTATTAACTCAGTCAAAAAACCTAGAAAAAGCACTGAAAGATCTTGCCCACCTTGTTTATGGGAGAGACTGGACTTTTAAAGAGAACAATTATCAGGTCAGCTCGGAAAAAACCTGGGCATTGGCGACATCTGATAGCGGTTCAAGTAGCTTGGATGGAATAGACAGCGATATTGCCGCTGATGACGAATGGGGGATGGGAACTTCCCAAGACGGACATCCCATGCACTGACCAAAAAAACTGCTGTCCCTAAAAAGGTGGGGGGTTGGAGCAGACGTTCTGCGTGGTGGCTATAAGAACCTGCTTATCTACTAATCTATAGCAATGCTGAACAAGCTAATGCGCAAACGATGATTCACAGCCGGTACCGCATTTATGAATTGATTAAAGATTTTCTTCATGGGCAACTATCCTTGACTGCGCTTAACCTTCCTAAGCTCAAATATATAAAACACCTCCTCTTTCCCTCCAGTTTTCACACTAAAAGGGCCATACTCCTTAAGAAAATTCACCTCCCTAAGCATCTTCCACGGCTTTCCAAACCATATAATTGTGCTTATTTCGTTTTCAGCAACTAGCCTTCTTAGCGCATTAGGATCATCGCCTACAGCATATGGCTCAATTACTCCTCCGTATTCTCTCCCAAGCTTTAGCGCTATAAGCCCTGCATAACCCTTATAATCATTCCCGGCAACTTTTCCTTTGCCATTCTTCAATGGTCTTATCTTAAGAGCTTTTTTTACAATATTTCCATTATATAATTGCGCTCTCTTATATGAAGCATCTAGAGAATTTGCAACTAATACAAACAATGGGAACAAGCCTATCAACATAACCACCACCTTTGTAAGGAACGGATTTTCGTATCCTTTAACCAAATTGACTAAGGAGCCTATCGCAACCTGAAAGCCATAAAAAGACAGAAGATCCAAAAGGGCTATAACAGGGGCATAGTATCTAAGCCTTCCGCCCCAAGCTAAGAGATATAACGAGATATATATTAAAGAAAAAATCGAGGGCAAAAATAGGTGCGTTCTATTTGAAATAGCAACTGCTGCACCTATACCTATGCATGCTAAATAGAAATACAACACAATATTGACTGAACAAAATAAAAAGCGCGCTTTTTTAAGAAATTGAATGGCGGATTTAATGGTATTAATGCGTCCTCTCAATATCTCTCCGATCCCTTTTTGGTATTTTACCCTTTCCGGAGAAAACCCCGCACTCCAAGGCCCTGAAGGAGTGCCCTCTTTTGAAACCTTAAACAACATAAACTGTTGGCCGCTAAATACAGGCTGTCCAACCTTGGCAGAGATAGCTACCATCCACGGCATAGAAAGCAATATTGCCATAGAAGATATTGCTGCCCCCTTTAAAAGTGCGTCCTTTTGGCATGTTAACTTCCCAGTTTTCAAAAAGTGATAAATGATGGCAACAGGCAATACAGCAACAAAGATTATAAGGGCTATTGACTTTGAATAGTAGCTTATCCCACCCAATGACCCTAACTTAACAACCCCCCTCCAACTTGCAAAACACTTTCCCTTGTACAATTCAATCCAAATTGCAGTAAAGATGGCAGCGGTCAAATAATCTGATGTTACCAAACTAGACATGAAAAATATCTGATGCGAAAAAACCAGAAGAGAGACAAGGAAATATTCAAATCTGCCGGATTCGAACCTTTTCGCAAAATCTAACAGCAAAAACCATGTAATCAAAAATGCCAAAAAGTTTACTGCACGGAAAGATTCTTCAAAATCAAACCCAACCTTTAAAAACGGTACCATAAGCCACGATAAAAGGGGGCTGTAATATATATCTACGGAATCCCAAAACCTTCCCTGAGAAACCAGAACCGCTGCCTTATAGTAAAAATTGGCATCGTTATTGTGTATAGGAAGAGAGATAAAAGAATAGCAACAGGCAATAAAAAGGCCTGATATCCACAGGGCAAACCTTAAAGAGAAAATCTTTCCGAGATTCATAGCTGTTACAAAGCTTTTCTATTGTTTTACCGAAAATTTTACTTGATTAACAGAGATATAAATGAGAAATCTCTTCTTGTTGAGTTGGACTAAGCGCACCATTGCAAATGAATATTTTACATATTACCCATACCTATCCAGGCAAAAATACGCCTTGGATTACACCATTTATAAGGTCGCTTATCGAAGCGTTAGCTAAGATTAAGGATCTAAAGATTGACGTTGTTCTGCCAAAAGGGGCTTTTGCTGAAGAAGGAGTTACTTTTCACCCTTTTTATGTCCCGCAAAATGACAGGGTCTCCCATAAAAGGATCGGAGCAACAACTCAAGGAGTGCCTTTTTACCAACAGTTTACCTTTCTTATTTCTGGATTGCTGAAGACAATTTCTGTAATAAGAAAAAATAAGATCAATCTTATCCATGCCCATTGGTCTATTCCTTCCGGTTTGATAGCATATATAGCTTCAACTATAACCCGCATACCTTACGTGGTTACAACTCATGGGCGTGATGTGCTTAATCATCCTCCTTCCGGATACGACATTCCGGAAAGATTTATATTTAGGCTAGCTATCAGGAAAGTGTTATTAAAGGCAAGGTGTGTTATTGCAACTAGCGCCACAACCCTCAGATACGCAAAGCAAATCGCAAGTGCTGCGAAATTTATTCGCATCCCAGTAGGGGTTGGCAATAGATGGCTGGATAATTCAACTGCTTTCTATAACCTATCTGAAAGGAACGGTATCCTGTTTATTGGAGATTTGGTGCCGATAAAAGGAGTGGATATCCTTCTCAATGCGATCGCCCACTCAAGCATCCTTCGCCAGATAAATGTTGACATTGTAGGTGGTGGTGCGAAGAGAAAGTCGCTGGAGAAAATGGCGCTACAGTTAGGGTTGAAAAACGTAGTGTTTCATGGGGCTTTATCACCAGACAAGGTTATGGAGCTAGCTTTTGCTTCAAAGATTATAGTTGTACCTTCCCTTATAGAGGCCTTCGGTATCGTCGCCCTTGAAGGGCTGGCGAGCGGAAATTTTGTGGTTGGAAGCGATACCGGCATTGTTTCAGAAATTTCAAAAGATCCTTCCTTCAAGAACTATGTAAAGGTATTTCCTCCGGGCGATCCAGAGGCCTTGAAAACGGCCTTAGAAGAATCGATCCATGAAAAAATTGACCAAGAATCATTAACCAAGGTGCGAGAAGAGCTACACCGAAAATATTCGTGGGAGGCTGTAGCCAAACAGTATAGAAAGCTATATTTAGATATTACTGAAGCCTTGAATCCTTAATCTCAATCTTTTTTACCCTCTCAAGGAGATCCTCTATCAACTTCCTGTTAAAATGGATCAGATCCGCAACAAGCCCAACAAGTATAATCGTAGAGCCCATTAAAGTAAGTATGGTAGCTATAATAAGAGATTGTATGTGCCCAGATCCGCCGGTAGTAAAGTAAAAATAAGCAAATCTTATAAGCAAAGCTACTCCCCCTAAAACAAAGAGAGAACCACAAAGAACAAAAACCCTCAGCGCATTGTATAAGGTAAAAACCCTTATTATCGTTGCGATTGAAAAGGTTATATATGAAGATATGCTCCTTACAAGCCTTGACGGCCGATTTACAGGGTTTGTGCCAATAATCACTTCCTTCACAATAATGTTCTTTGAACGGGCTTGAAGGAGTGTTTCTATTGTATAGGTATAACCGCTTAATACCGTCAGTTTGTATGCCGCTCTTCTACTAAACGCCCTAAAACCGCTTACAGCATCTTCCACATTAATACCAGAAAGTCTCCTTACTACAAAGCTTCCGAAAAACTGCAGAAATCTCTTTAAGGGGGAGAAGTACTTTACCTTGTGAGGCCTACGGTTTCCAATCACTATATCAGCCTCCCCGTTGAGGATAGGGGCAATAAGTCTCGGGATATCTTCTCCCCGATATTGGTTGTCAGCATCAATATTGACAATAATATCAGCGCCCGCCCGCAAACTTTCGTCAATTCCGCTCTTAAATGCGGCGGAAAGCCCCAAGTTGGATATATGTGAAATAACCCTTGCCCCATAAGAACGCGCTATCTCAGCAGATCTGTCGGTAGAGCCATCATTGATAACTATTACCTCTATTGAATCAATGCCGTCTAAAGAGCGAGGAAGAGATTCAAGCACTTCTCCCAGAGTCTTTTCCTCGTTAAAACACGGTATTTGTATAGCCAATTTCATCTGTAATTTTGTTCCTTTGCCGGGATGGTATCAGTTATTCAGAAAAAATTAAACGGTTAAGAAAGCTAAGCAATAAAAGGCTGATTCTTCTAAATTCTAAAAACTTACAATTGCAAAATCTCCCCTTTTTATTCAACCTACAACTGATGGAAACAGCGCTACAACTCATTATGATCCTTACAAACCCCTTTGTATGCCTCATATACGGAAGGAGCATTGTAGCTATAGTAAAGGGGAGGGAGTGCTCTTTCATTAAATCATCGCATTTGATGACAGTAGGCATACTCAGTTTTATTGTGGTGGTTTTTTCTCTAAAGCTAATAGGGCTTCCGTGGAGCATTACAACGCTTATAGCCTATTTGCCTGCAATTATATGGTGGAAGCAGGCTGGGCAAGTACTGCAAGGCGGCAAGCGGCTACTTTCCTTAAACTTTGTCTTATGGTTTGCCGTTCACCTTGCTATAGGAATCAGCCTCTTTGATGCTCTTGATGGAATTCAAACAATATGGACTAACAACTATGGAGACCTTGCTTACCATTTAGGTATGATAACGTCCTTTACCCTTGGAGACAACTTTCCCCCTCAAAATCACCTCCTTGCGGGCACAACGCTAAGCTACCCTTTCTTTATAAATCTATGGACAGCGTCTCTTTGGTGGCCCTCTGCCAGATTTTATTCCCTCCATCTTATCTTTATCTATCAGTGGTGTTTCTTATGGGTTTTGGTTTATTGCCACCTTAACAACAGCCGATATCCCCTTCTTCCATGGGCTGTGTTGTTTGCTGGTGGAACATATTTTACCTTGGGAAAACACTCGGGAGAGTTAATTAAGCTGGGATACCCCTGGTCTGTATTTCTTACAACAATATGGATTCCTCAGAGGACATCTATTCTTGGGCTTGCCACCATACTTTCATCATTAAACCTATTTTGGCGGTATATCTTAGATAGGGAGAAGAAATCTCTACTCCCTGCCCTTAAGCTTAGCGCCATTACACTGGCGCTTTCTCCCCTTGCACATAGCCATTTTTTTCTGGTAACTGCAGTTGTTACATCAGCGATTTTAATTTCCACATCTCCTAACCGCTTTAGAGAGTATGCAATATATTTTGCAATTTTAGCTATCTCCCTCCATTCCCTATACTGGATAGGATCCAAGAGCTCCATTGTAAGGCTTTCTGCTGGATGGATCACCGGAACCCATGGAAAGCTATCTCTACTTGATGTCGCTTCAAACTCTTTGGCAATGTGGGCGGCAAGTGGCTGGCAGTGGTTAATTTATTTTATAACCATTTGGTGCATTTCTAAGCGCCATAGGGTGATGCTTGTAATGGCATGCGCTTTTATAGCTGCCAATATCTTACATATAGCGGTCTGGGAGTGGGATCAGATAAAGGTATTTGCTTGCTTATATGTGATAACGCTTTCTCTTCTCTCTTCGCAATCTATCCCCAAAAGCATCATTCTCAACATCGCATTAACCTTAATGATTATCCCCTCCTTATTTGAATTAAAGAGTGTGCTCTCTGAAAATCGATTGTACAAGGTTTACGCGGCAGAGGATCTCTCTATTGCAAGGGAGGTTATAGCCAATACAAAAAAAGGCGATATTCTGGCTGCTGCTCCGGTGCACAACTCCCCTGCTACCCTTACGGGAAGAAAACTCTTTATGGGATTTACAGGCACCCTGTTTTCGCACGGAAGCAGATATAAAGAGAGGGAAGCCCTCTATAAAAATCTACACCTTATCCTTAATTGCCACAAGCTATACACAAACCCTCGTGTCTGCCCGAATTATCTCTTATGGACAATACATGAAGAGAACAGATGGAAACACATCCCTTATTCAAAAAACCTCCAAAAGACACCCTCACCCCATCTATACAAGATTCTTCATGCAAGGTAATTCATCGCCCTTTTATTCATTAATCCCGCATCGCTCTGTAAGCTCTTTGACTGTATCAATCCCTACAATTTTATAAGCCCGGCTTGTGCGTTCCTGTCCCTGATACTCCCACACGATTTTCCCGTCAGGAGTTACCTCGAAAATCCTGCCGGTTGTATCCTCTGAAATAAAGGTATTTCCATTTGGAAGCCTCTGAGCTGTGCCAGCAGAGCGGCTAAAAAATGATTTTCCAGCCTCATACTTCCACTCAATCTTTTTTGTCTGTGGATTAATCTCTAAAATATATGACTCTCCCTTGTGAAGCACCCTACCGTTATCAAAGACTAGTATATTCCCTTCGCCGGGAAGTCCTCTCGGTATCATATAGGGATCATGTCCGCCGCTTAGCCCCCCCCTATAGTCGCCTGTATACTCCCAGACTATATCTCCGCTACCCTTATCTACAATAAATACCGTCCACCAGTTTCTGGGAAGTGTGATGATATTTCCTGGCTTAAATCTTGTATCTCCCCTATCATACCATTTGTTCTCAGGCACTATCGCAACAGTATTTATATGAGTCCAGTCTGAAAGCTGCTGCTCAGCGTTAGCTACTCCTGTCTTAAACTTGCATTTAGGCTTGCCGCAATCGTTTAGATCGAGGTGCTCATGCGCATGCCACTCCCACACCACTTCACCGGAAGGCTTTACCTCAAGGATCTTATCAGACCGGATGTTTAAAGCCCTTCTTTCAGGGTCGCGTATGGCTGATTTCTGCGCCATAGTTAAAATTTCCCTCACGGGAAATATAAGGTTTCCAGAGGGAAGCAGTCTAACATCGTGGTGGATGATATCATCAGCTGTGTATTCCCATAAAATTTCCCCATCCCAACTATACCGCCTTAAAACAGGCCTAAGGCTCTTCCAAGGTTCATGATTAAGCCCCCATTTGCTTCCGTGTACCACCAGCAACGAACAGTCATCCAAAAGGCGAGCTCTAGTGGCGTCAACAGCCCAAGTATGAACTGTATTCCCTTTTATGTTTAAAAGCCTAACCTCTGCCATGCCGGTAACTGGATATAGAACCAACCCCGGTGAAGCCTTTGCCTTTTCATAAATAGTAAGGTCTATATTAGGCTCTTCCTCTCCTCCTTGAGACATGACAGAGTAAGTAGGTGAATCATCCAAAAAGGCTGTAGCAAGAATAAAGGCAAGTACTAACATACAAAGGGCTTCAAGCCCCAAATGAAGCCTCGTTTTAGGCATCTTCTACCCCCCATATAAGATCAGGAAAAGCATTCATATACCTATTCCAATCAAATAGCTCTCCCGGATCAACCTTTCTTTGGGGAGCAATATGTTCATGGCCCAAGACATACCTTATATTTAAGCGCCGAAGCAGTACATTAGTCACACTAATAAGAGAATCATATTGCGAATCAGTAAAACCAGATCGCGGTGATGCTATGAGCTCTATACCTATACTAAAGTCATTCACGTTCTCTCTTCCTCCAAATTTCTCAGGCATCTTACTTTCACCTGCATGCCATGCTCGATCATCTTCTTTCACAATCTGCCACACTGTGCCATCTCTACCTATCATGAAATGAGACGAGACCCCTTCTTCATCTAATACACGTAAACATGCATCCATAGAAAAAGGCGTACCAAGCCTTGGAAGGACGCAATACATCGAGTGGATTACAATGGTATCTATCTCTACCCCCTCCGGCCGGTCATTGAAATGGCTTAAAGGATGAAACTCATACATAGCTCTGGAGTCTAAAG
>RFKT01000073.1 GCA_003694225.1 Candidatus Dadabacteria bacterium | reverse complement strand
TTCTTGCCGTTACAAGCACATGGAAACACTCCTCCACAGTACTTGGAGCGATAACCACCTTCGGAGCATCTCCAGGCGCCGCAAAGATAGCCGCCAAAAGATCGCTCTGCTCAATCTTTGTGGGCAAGCCTGTGCTTGGCCCTCCCCTCTGGACATCCACTATAACAAGGGGGGTTTCAGTCATAACAGCAAGACCCTGAAATTCGGTTTTAAGCGCCAAGCCCGGGCCGGAAGTCACCGTCAAAGCCGGCACACCAGCATAATTAGATCCAACCGCAACACCAATAGCCGCTATCTCATCTTCTGCCTGATGAACGATACCGCCGAAACGGTGAAAGATATCGGAAAGTGTATGCGACACAGAAGTGGCGGGGGTTATAGGATACATGGAACACAACTTAAACCCTGCACCTATGGCTCCCAAAGCAAGCGCTGTATTTCCGTTCATGGCAACCATGGGAGCATCGGGAAGTTTAGATTCTATCTTAAAGCAAAAGCCAATATTATCTCTGCCGTAATTGTATCCTGCTTGAAGAAGCTTTATGTTAGCATCAATAATCGAGGCAGATTTTTTGGAGAATATGCTCTTTACTATCTCCTCGAGCACCTCCATATCTATACTATAAATGGACCCCAAAACACCCAACACATACATGTTTTTGCCCTTTCTGGGGTCTTCTACAATCTTACTGCTTTCTTCCTCAACGGGCACCTCTATCACTGTGCCTCCTTTTTCTTTTACAGAATCTAATATCTCTCTATAGTCATTGCGGATCTTGTCGTCGCTATTTTTTGCCCAAATGCTGTCTATAAGCACAATTACATCCGGACGTAATGTATCCGCCTTAATCCGAGAGAGAAGAGCCTGTTCATTAAAGGCAAAACAAAGATGCGAGCGGTTGCCAGCATTGGTTACAATTGACTCGGAGATCCTAATCCTGTTTCCGCTGGCGCTCGCTACGGTATGAGGAGGCGGCTGGATCTCAGAAGGGATAAGCTCAATAGTCCAAAGCCCATATCCCTTCTTTGCGCAAGCAGTAGCAAATGCTTGAGCAGCTTTCTGAGCACCTTCCCCTGAATCGCTTACTATCTCTATTATATGCTCGCGCACACTTATCTCTCTTTTTTCACCCATTGCTTTTCTCTTAACCTCCAAGTCCTGCAAATCCCATAAAAGAAAGGGACAACACCCCCGCTATCATAAGGGTTAAAGCCGCCCCGACAACTAAATTAGGCACAGAGGCAAGCTCAAGCTCCTCTCTCAGCCCAGCCATAATAACCAACGCAAGGGTAAAACCCGCGCCAGCTCCCACTGCAAACACTAGAGACTGCCAAAAGCTATACTGCCTCGCCGTTTGAAAAAGGGCTACTCCTAAAATAGCACAATTAGTGGTGATAAGAGGCAAAAATATACCCAACGCCCTGTAAAGCGGGGGGCTATACTTTTTAACTATCATCTCCACTAGTTGAACCGTCGATGCAATAACAACTATAAACGCTATAAGCTGAAGATAGAGGGCGTTAAAAGAAGCCAGTATGCTGTGAATAACATAGGCGCACGAGGAGCTTACACTCATAACAAATGTCACAGCAGCCCCCATTCTTATAGCCGTGCTAAACTGCCCCGACACTCCAAGGAAAGGGCAGATACCCAGAAAATATGTAAGGACAAAGTTGTTTATCAAACACGAACTGATAAAGATATATCCTAGTGAATCCGTATTCATGCTCTCTGCCCCTCCCCGACAGAACCTTTAAGGAGCTTGTTGTTAACCGCCACGTATACAAGCAAAAGCAGCCCAAGGACAAAGAAGCCTCCCCCCGGAAGCACAAACACAACCCACGGCTCAAACGAATCGCCAAAAAGCTTTATCCCCGCAAAGGAGCCGTTGCCCAACACCTCCCTGATAGCTCCCATGCAAAAGATGGCAAAGGTAAAGCCAAAGCCTGTGCCTAACGCATCGAGAATAGATGGAATAACCGGGTTTTTAGATGCGAAAGCCTCCGCCCTTCCTAAGATAGTGCAATTTACAACTATCAAAGAGATAAAAGCACCCAATGCCTTATAGAGATCAAGGCTTATAGCCTGAATTATGTAATCCACCATAGTGACAAAGGTGGCGATAATAAGGATAAAAGTGGCTATCCTCACTTCTTTGGGAATAAAATTCCTAAGAAGAGATACCAAGATCCCCGACATAACAAGTACAAACGTTGTAGCAAGTCCCATAGAGACGGCATTGATAACCGAATTTGAAACTGCAAGCACAGGACACATCCCCAAAAGATGCACAAAAACGGGGTTTTCCTTCCAAAGCCCCTTTATAAAGTCTTCTCTGTTAATCTCCATCTCCTCCAACCTGAATCATGGTTTTAAGATTCCGCCGAATCACTGGAATGTGCCTTGAGGCAGCTTCATTAAGTATCCTGCCCACTGCTTTTGATGAGATTGTAGCCCCTGTAATTGCAGCTATCTGCCAATTAAACTTCTTTTCTCCATTTTTTACAACCTCAATTCCGTGCTTAAGCCCCGAGC
>RFKT01000072.1 GCA_003694225.1 Candidatus Dadabacteria bacterium | reverse complement strand
CTTTAGAGTGGCAGACCCCGTCGCCGCCGCCTCACGACAACTTCAAAGAGATCCCTGTTGTCACTGACTGGACTTACGGATACGGGGTTCCATCAAAGGGAGCATAGTTTTAGTGAAAACTGAGCAAAGGAGATAGTGGATATGTCTACACAGTGCGCTGACAGCTTATGCGGAGAGCCGCCAAAGCTTCACCATATGGATTCGGATACTGCCTATCATGCGGCAAAGTTTGGAATGTGGCTTTTTCTCGCCACTGAGATACTTCTCTTTGGGGGGCTTTTCTGTGCCTTTGCCCTTTATAGATGGATGTATCTTGAGGAGTTTTCCCGCGCAAGCGAGGAGCTTAATGTATGGCTTGGTGGCACCAACACAATAGTTCTAATTGTAAGCAGCTTTTTTGTTGCACTCGCTGTTGATGCTGCGCAAAAGGGAAACAATAAGAAGGTATCCTCCTATCTCCTCTATACGATACTGTGCGCCGCAACTTTTTTGGTCATAAAATACTTTGAATACTCCGCCAAATACCACCACGGGCTTTTCCCCGCAAATCCTGAATTTAATTCGCCTGACTTTAACAAAGCCTATAGAAGCTTCTTTGGCCTATACTACTGCATGACAGGGCTTCATGCTATTCATGTCATGGCAGGCATGGTTATCTTACTCTGGATTCGCGCCAAAGCGAAGGCTGGAAGATTTTCAGAGAAATACTATACACCTGTAGAAGTAGGGGCTCTTTATTGGCATCTGGTGGATCTTATATGGATCTACCTATTTCCTCTCCTTTATTTAGTAGGATAGAAGGCTATGGAAAACAAGACTGATAACTCTCATATGGGACATATACTGCCGTTTAGGGTATACTTCTCTGTGCTACTGGCGCTTTTAGCGCTCACTATTATAACTGTTGCAGTAAGCAGGGTTGACCTTGGCACGTGGAATATTGTAGTTGCACTGCTTATAGCCTCGGCAAAGGCTCTTTTGGTTGCTCTCTTTTTTATGCATCTTAAATATGAAGACAAGCTTACGTGGTTTTATGCGTTTATACCTGTGTTCCTTCTAATCCTTCTAATCTCAGGTGTCTTTATCGACAATCCGTTTAGGGGCTAAAAGGACGCCCGGCTCTTGCCTTGCCCCAGCAGGTTGAGATCTAAAAGGTAGGGGGTTACTTTTTCTAGCCAAATCAACTGGTTGGCTTTTCTTTCTGAGAAGGTGCGGCGGGGCTACTCTGCTTCGATACTCTGTGGAAAGATTCGCCTTTCTTTCTGAGAAGGTGCGGGGCTACTTTTTTCTCCAGAAAAATCGCATAAAATCAGGGGGTTAGTCTTTTTCCAGATCTAAGTGTCCTTTTTGGTGGCTCTTTTGAGCTGAGCTACAATGCCCCCACAGAGGGTAAGCAGAGCCATAAACGCCCATTCAAAAACGTAGCCGTAGTGCCTTCCCGGAGGGAGTAAAGTCGCATGGGCGGGAATTGGAAGATCCTTCTCCCTAAAACTCCCCTTTACGCCTATCTGAGCTCTTGAGCTAAGATCAAACATAGCTTCCCTCCCCCCCTCTGTGAAAATAATCTCTTTCTGTAAATCAATGGGTGAAGTGTCCGGAGCGATAACTTCTAGATAAACAGGGAGCACCCTATAAGGGATCTGCTTTTGCATAAGACCGATATTCACGCGGAGCCATGAGGTCACCTTATTTGAAGGTGTCGGTATGGGGTCTGAAGGGCTTAGCCACCACTTAGGGGTTTGGGTTTGCCTTATAATCCCCACCAGCGAGATCTCCCCCTTAGGCTGAAATTGTTTTCTTTTCTCCAGAGTTGAAAGCTCAAAGGGCAAAAAGCCCCTGTTTACAAGGATAGCATCCTCTGAAGAGGAAAGTTTCAAAGGAGTTATTAGATAAACTCCACCTACGCCCTCATGCTGGCGGTTTCTTACTATCACCTCAGAGGAATAATCAAAGGTGCCGCGAACTGTAACCCGGCGAAATTCCATAGAAGTCAGGGAATCTTCAGCAATATCTGCTAAAGGAACAGGTTTAAAAGAAAGCGACTTCTCTATCTTAGCTACAAGCTTAACCTTCTCTTTGTATCTTCTCCACTGCCAAAGGGATGCCCTAAGCATAAGAGTTGCCGCTAAAACAGCAATTAATGTTACCTTTAAGGAAAATTTAAATCGCATAGCTTAGTGGCAAATATGACAAAAAACAGTGCAAATCTATAACGGATTGTAATTTTTTTCAAAATCCCCTATCCTTCACCCTTTTATCACTTTCACCACTATGGATCTTCCTGAGGATGCAAAAGAGCGCATAGAAAGCGAAGAGAGCGTTTTAAAAGAGACATACAACTCTCTCCTCCGCCAAAAAAAAGCATGCCTTTCCAAGTACAGGAAGGAAAATGCACGCTCTAGAGAGCTTACCGCCCAACTTGTAGGTCAAAGGCGCTCTGAAGAGAAGGTACAGCTTGTCTCAGATGAAGCAATTTCACACAAAGTACGGGATATGAAGGGAAGTGAACTCTCCACCCTAGAACAGCTTATTGAGAGGCCATATTTTGCCAGAATTAAGCTAAAAGAAAATACAAACGGAAATATCCAAGAGTATAGCTATAAGATCGGATACGCAGGAAATCCCGACTCAAGAATCATAGATTGGCGCAAGGCCCCCCTCTCAAAGCTCTATTACGAATATCAAGAAGGAGAAGAATACTGCGAGATAATACAGGGAAGAGAAAGAGAGGGAACTATAACCTTAAGAAATACCATTGAGGCAGAGAGAGCAGATCTACGCAAGCTCTCCTGCCCTATTGGAACATTTAGCCGAACAGAGAAAGGGTGGGTTGTTGACACCTTAGAGACAAGACAGAGATCCGGCAAATATCTCCTTCCTAATATCCTATCGCTTATTACAAAAGAGCAGTTTCAACTGATTACAGAAGAAGCTGACACCACAGTTATTATACAGGGACTTGCAGGCTCAGGGAAAACAACCGTCGCCCTTTATAGGCTGGCATGGCTCCTTCATAGGGAAAATTCTGATGTGTCTGAAGGATCTACGGTTGTGTTTGTAAGGAACAACGCACTAAAAGCCTATATCTCTTCAGCTCTGCCCGCGTTAGAGGTAACATCTGTGCCGATTGAAAATTGGCGCGAATTTGCTATTAAGACAGTAAACAAAGCATACAAGGCAGGAGGCGTTGAAAAAAATCTCTCCCCTTCCACGACACCATCTCACATAGGATTTAACCGAATTAGAGGCTCTATCGGGCTCATAAAAGCTATTGACTTTTATATAGCAGATCAAAGCTCCAGGTTAGTAGCTTTCCTTGAAGATTCCCTTAAATGGAACGCCTTACCATCCGGAGTAAGGAAACTTTTTGATGCTGGAGTTCAAAAATCACTTCCTCCAATAGCGCTCCTAAAGGAAGTGCTAAACGGAATCCAAAGGGGTCTTTCGAGCAAATACTTAAGCCCAGAATTAAAGGCGGAGCTAGAGCAAGCAGAATTAACCTTAAGAGACGCGCTTAAAAGGCTATCCCTATATTATAGGGATCTTATTGTCATCACAAAAAATCCGGATAAGTTGATTTCAGAAGATAACGGCAAAAGCCTTTTAGACGATGATCTTATAATCTCCTACCACAACCACCTGGTAAAAAATGAAAAAAACGCAGCTATAAGTCCGGGAGATGAGTCTATCCTGCTTTATCTCGCTGTATCCAAATGCGGAGGTGCTATAACACCGTCCGGCGAAAGCATTAAGTATTCCCACATTGTTATAGATGAAGCCCAAGATTATACGCCATTGGAGTTTAAGACAGCTTTGTCCATGGTAAGGAATGCGGATAACCTTACAATTGTTGGGGATAGATCACAGAATCTAGATCTATCCGCTCCATTTATTGGATGGGCAAAGCTTATGGATCTACTAGGCATTTCAGATGAAAACTCGCGGTTTGTCACGCTTCACGTACCCCACCGATCCACAGCGCAGATTATGGCTTTGGCAAACAGAATTGTTGGCAGAGAACCCCCCAAAGAGGGGAGGCAAGGACGCAACCCTGTATGGATCCGGCGCAACTCATCTACTGAAGCATTGTCTGATATTATCGACTGGATCTCCCGCTATACAGAAAAATATCCCTCAGCCCTTACTGCAGTAATATGTAGAGACAAAAAGGAAGCAAAAGATGCGTATTTCATGCTTAAAAACCATTTGGGATATACTGTGAGGCTGTGCGACGAAGATAATTTTACATTTGATACCGGCTGTGTAGTAACAGATGTAAAAAGCTCAAAGGGATTGGAATTTCACGGGGTTTTAATCTGGAACCCCTCTGCGCGATCATACCCACCAAACAACGAGGCAAGAAACGCCCTTTATACTGCAATTACAAGAGCAGAGCACCATCTCTGCATAGTAACATGGGAACGACCTTCACCTCTGCTTCCGCACTTGTCTCACTGAATATCTTAACTTAGTTGTCAATAAAAAAACTCCTTTTGTAATTCTTTTAATGAGTTATTGAATAAAATAATTTTAAGATTTTTGAACTTTTGATCCCAAAACATAACAAGATGAAGATGGCCTTATAG
>RFKT01000071.1 GCA_003694225.1 Candidatus Dadabacteria bacterium | reverse complement strand
TCAGCGGATTTCAGCCGTGGATTACTAGCAAAGGCAAGCTTACAGCTGAAGAGCAGGAAAAACTTAGAACATACAACCCTTATTATCAGCTTGTCTACTCCAATATGCCGATGCTGAATCAGATGTACGATGAACTGCTTGAAAAGGAGCAGTTGGATTATGTATTAAATCTGCACAGGGCTTTTGGAAGATTGACCGATGATGTGTCACACTTTGGTGATGTCTGCCATACCCTTGAGCCGGGAGATAGATTTTTGGCTGAATGTTACTATGAAAAAGTTGCTAGTATGCTAAAGTAGCCTTCAGGATTTTGCGATATGAGATTGATTCGTAGAATAGTTGAGTACTCTCCCTCTGTTTTTGGAAGTGGGTTTTCCTTTCTGGCGTTTTTTAAATTGATAGCTCTCTTTTGTTATGAACCTGAATTGGAAGGATCTACAACAGGAGGTCCCTCTATCTTTGTATATGCGATGTATTGATGGATAGACGCATAATGAGTAGGGAAGACTTTAGATTAAGAGATGCTGCGTACCATATAGTCATGATTGTTTGGATATGCTTGAATAAGTTGAAGTTAAGCCGTCTTCACAGGACGATTGATCTCTCTAAAATGCATTCATTAGATGGCTTTAAGGCGGAGGGATGATGTGTATTTACTCGGCATTTCATGCTATTACCATGATGCCTCTGCCTGTTTAATTCGAGACGGTGAGGTTATAGCCGCGGCTGAAGAGGAGCGATTCTCTCGAATCAAGCACGATCACAGATTTCCCGCCAATGCCATAAATTTCTGTCTGGAATTTGAGCAGATAAACGCCGCTGACTTGGACTATGTAGTGTTTTATGAAAAGCCCGCTATAAAGCTCGATCGGGTGATTGGAACGTTAGCAAAGAGATATCCAAGGTCTAAGGATATATTCTGGCGGGTTATGGAAAACTGGGGGCGTGAAAAGTTATGGATTGCGGAGACCATAAAGAAGCGCCTCCAGATTCCCAAAAATAAGATACTTTTTTCAGAACACCACCTCTCCCATGCAGCCAACGCGTTTTATCTATCTCCTTTTGAAGAGGCTGCTGTATTAACCGTTGATGGAGTGGGAGAGTGGATAACAACCACTTTTGGCAGAGCAAAAAACACTACCTTTTCACGGTTTGGCTTTACAAATTTCCCAAACTCTCTTGGGCTTTTATACAGCGCGTTCACTGAGTTTTTGGGGTTTGAGGTCAATGAAGGGGAGTACAAGGTTATGGGCATGGCTCCATACGGGAAGCCGAAATATAAAGACAAAGTCAGCAAGTTGTTTTCTTACCTGACCTATTCCGGCTTTGAACTTGATATGAGCTACTTTGCATATGAATATTCTTCAAGAACTAACCTTACAGGCAAGTTTTTGGATCTTTGGGGAGAGCCCAGAAAAAAGGATGAGCCTTTTTTTATCCCTCGCTACGCCAAAGACTTGGGGGATGATGAGTCTCAATATTCTGCTGAAGTCATTAAAAGGAGCCAATATTACGCAGATGTTGCAGCTAGCATACAGGAGTTTACTGAAGATATTATAGTTAACTTTGCTAGATATCTTAAGAAAGAAACAGGCTCTGACAATTTGTGTTTTGCAGGAGGAGTAGCAAACAACAGCGTTGCCAACGGGCGGTTGATAAGGGAATCCGGCTTTAAGAATATCTATGTTCCGCCGGGTCCCGGCGATAGCGGCGCTGCTATAGGAGCGGCCTTAGCTGCATATTATACGGTAGCGGAGAGAAAGACCCCAACGCCTTTAAGGCATGCATATTTGGGGAAGGAGTACAGTGAAGATCAGGCAAGAAAGGCCTTTATTGGTGCCGGCTACACCCCCCAAGAGTGCTCAAGTGATGATGAGCTTTTGTCAATCACTGCCGATCTTTTAACCTCTGGCAAGGTGGTTGGGTGGCATCAGGGAAGGTTTGAGTTTGGGCCGAGGGCATTAGGTGCAAGAAGCATATTGGCAGATCCCCGGAGCGCCACTATGAAAAAGATTGTAAACGCAAGGGTAAAATTCAGAGAGCTCTTTAGGCCGTTTGCTCCTTCCTGCCTTGAAGAGTATGCCACTGAGTACTACGATATGGAAGCTGAACAGAAGGAACAGTATCCCTATAGATTTATGCAGGGCGTGGTGCCCGTACGAGAGAAGTATCAAGGCCAACTTCAAGCAACTACCCATGTAGATGGCACAGCAAGGCTTCAGGTAGTCTATGGCGATGTGGATATAAATCCCCTTTTTCATTCGTTAATTGATAGCTTTGGAGCTCGAACCGGCATATACGCTCTTTTAAACACTTCATTTAATCGGAGAGGAGAGCCTATAGTTGCCTCCCCTGAAGATGCCTTAACTACCTTTGAGTGGTGTAAGATTGATGCTCTTGTTTGCGGGCCTTTTGTTATAAAGAGAGCTGATTAAAAGCTTTCATAAAATCTTATAAGCCTTGGTATATGCGCTAATACAGATTCCTGCTTACGTGCCTTTTTTAGCTGTTCAATTACATGTTCATTTCGAAATTTCTCTAGTACAGGTATAGGATTATCTAAAAATGGAGGCCCGCCATCTATAGCAAGGCCGTATTGATTCAATCGGCGGTATTGAAAGCAGAGGTTTCTAGTGCTTATAACTGGCAGTAAGGCATCCAAGTAGTCAACATTACGGCCGCTTCCCCCGAATCTAAAGTGCGTTGGCGATCTTTCATGCACAATGCCCAGTGTCGCCTCCGCTGTGGCGCCAAAGCCGAAATCGTACTTGCTGATAGTGTACACAAGCTCAGTCATTGCAATAGGGCGGTGCAAGCGGAAATAAGGCGTGGATTCTTGAAGCTCTATGTAATCAGAGAAAAGGTCAGAGAACTCCTCATCTGAAATATTGTGATAAAACCAGTGTGGATAAATGTGAAAATGTATCTTGTGGGCTGTTAAGGCCTTTGAAATCTCAAGCAAACCTACCCCCTGCCCCTTTTTTTCGATAGGAAAGTTTCCTATCGCTACTATAGTTGGCTCTTCTCCCCACCTTTTGTCATCCACCGGTCCTCCATAATACTCCGGGTCGTTCCAAGTATATTCCTGCATAAGGATATTTTTCCTTGAGCGCTTGTAGCCGAGAGACTTGCAGATATCAACTATCTGGAGATCTCTACAGCACAGCCCATCTGCATTTTCAATGCAGTAGCGCTGCATGGAAACAAGACTGAATGCTTCATTGATTGAGCCGCCAAATACATCGTTTGTGTCAAAGATAATCGGGACAAACTTTTCCTTGATAAACTCCATAGATGTCTTGTCTGCTGCTAGAGAGAAGACATGACAGAGACGGGGCGCATACTGCTCCGCTTCATATAGGGCGTGTTCAGCCGAATTGTATTTTTTGTATGAATCAAAAAACAGTGTGAAATCAAAGTTAGGCTCGGAGCTATACAGGAGATAAACTTCCCACCCGCTTTTTTTAAGGCCGTACGCAAATTTAACTTCGCGTGCCCTAGGAGTGTCACAGACAAATACTACTCGTTTGTTTGAGGAGTCTATAACCGCCGGAGCCTTGCCTTCAAGCTCTAAGATTCGCTTTCTTATGGATTTACCCCCCTGTTGGTTAAAATAAGCCTTCAAGAGTTTGAGATTTTCTTCCTTTGTTCCAATTGATTCAAGTAATTTAGAGATTCTTATAATTGTTTCCTCGTTGACTGGAAAATTGTGGACTATATTGTGTAGTTGCTGCAAAACAATATTGCTCTCTCCAATTTTAAGCAGCCATTCGCAGAGATCCAGTAATGTGTTTAAATCCTGAGGAGTAGCAAAAGAGATCACATTGTTAATTGCGTCAGATGCAGCCTTGCGGTCATCCATTGCATATAGTGTTTTTGCGGCGCCTAGCCAAGCCCGGGAATAAAGAGGGTGGTTTTCTAAGGTCTTTTGAAAGTAAGTTGATGCTGATACCAGGTCTCCACTTAGAAGATACATTTCAGCGAGCCTACAGAGAACTTGCGGCGCAGTCGGCCTTATGTTTAAAAGATTGTGAAATGCGGCAATGCAATCTGAGTAGTCAGAGAGAGCTTCAGCAACCCCTGAGTATTCAAGGTGCGCCTCAATGTTTTGGGGATTGAGCTTAATTAACCGCTTAAGTGCATTTGCTGCTTCTTTATATTTTCTGAGCTTTTTATAGGCTAACCCTAACAGAAAAAGGCCTTGGAATGAGCCTGGATAGTATCTAAGTAGGCGCTTTAGGATATCTATAGCTTCGTAGTAACTGTTGTGTTCAAGC
>RFKT01000070.1 GCA_003694225.1 Candidatus Dadabacteria bacterium | reverse complement strand
CTTTTTGGAGATTTGTGTGTCTCGTTAGCAAAATTATCTTAAGGGAATCAATTTGTCGCTGCCAGGCAACTGAACTGCTGTCAATCGGGAAAAGTCTATACCACTTAAACGGCTTTTTCCTATTATAAAGCCTGGAGATGTACACTCTGCCAAAATATACCTCTCTCCGCCTACTTCGAGAGCATATCCGTTGTTATTCCTAAAGTTTCCCTGTCTTACACCGACTGCAATATGATTCGTATCCCCAAACCAAACAAGAAGTATATAATCCTCTCCCAACTGCTCCAAAAGAGATGCAAAGAGAATTGTCTTGCCGCTGCAATCTGAGCTTTCACATAAAAGCACCTCATTTGGCCTTTTCAGTGTCTCCACACTAAAAGTAGCCTCTTCAAAATCATACCTTATCTTCTCTGTTACAAAATCTAAAAGGGCTTGCACCTTTTCTTCACGACCCTCTTTTCCCCTAGTTATAGAGCCAACGAGCCTCTCTAAAGAAGGCTCTCTTACCGCAACAAAGGCTCCATGGTTGCAGAAGCGGTCTTCCCTTCCAGGGACTTTCAAATATAGGTCTCCCCCGTAAAGCGGTTTATTTGCTAGATACAAGGAAAGCTCTCTTAAGGTAATGTCATATTGGATCTCCCCAAAGTGCTTAGTAATTCTCCTTTCAGGATCAACAACAAAGTCACTTGCAGGAAATCTAAAAACTACATCATTTGTAGGAACATTAAATACATAGCCACCTAAAGTAGGTTTCCCATCTTTTATAACAGCCTTTTCAATCACCCCCGGATCCCTCGTAAAAATCCCTATAGCCCTTTCAAACTTAGATTTATCTACAGAAAAATATGCATAATAGGGATCTGAGGTAAGATCATATAGGACAAGCTCAGCATCTACTCCAGTAGCAAGCTTGCAAAACCCCTTCCCAGAAAAGTGTGGAGACGCCATATAGCTTAATATAGCTTGAGCTACAGGGTCTGAATACCTGCTATTGCTCCTGTTCTCTCCCGAGCATCCGGGAAGAAACGCCGCCGCAAGGGACGCTGTTGCGGTGGCTAAAAACCCTCTGCGGGTTACACCATCACTTTGAGGCTCGATCTTACTCATCTTCCTCCCCCTAAGCCGCCAAGTGGCATTTTATTTAGTAAATACCTTCTTTTGGTTGTTATTGAACTTTCAGGAAATGAAGTATCTTACCAAAAAAAAGGGTTAGTTATGAGAAAATACTTTATGGCTTTATATCATTTAGTGCATATTCTTAGCCTTAGTAAGCCTCTTTACAACAAATCCTAACCCCTTGATTTCACCGTGCTTGTCAAAGCTATATCTTCCAAATATTCCGTTAAAGCTCTTCCCCAAAATATAACTCTCAGGGTCTGAACCGTTTCTTATAACTTCATCAACCACCCGAAACCCCTCAAAGCTCGATGCAAAAACAGCCCCTATACTTCTTATCTTATATCCCTTATCCAAAAATTCCTTATATACAGCGCGCCCATCCTCTGTTAAAAGATCATCGAGCCTCTGCGTTACAACATATTCAATGCCGTAGGCCATATTCCCCAGTGAGCGGAGAAATACAGGGCTATCAGGCCAATAAGCCGCAAAGAGCTTTACCTTCCACCCCATCTCATGAATCTGCTTTACCATATTAATAACCCCTTGCTCAGATTGAGAATTTAAAAATAAAAGATCCACGCCTTTTTTCCTAAGCCTAAGCAAAACAGATCGGTAATCAGAAGATGAGGGGAGAACATCCTCTACCGCCACCTTAATTCCATCTTCTTTCGCAGCATCTAAAAAGGCATTCTTAAAGTCCTGGCAATAATCAGTTTCTTCCGAAAGGATCCCCATAACGCCCTTTTGGGTTTTCATACGGCTGTATAATTTCCTAGCTGCCATCTGATCGCTTGGAAATGTCCTGAAAACATTCTTCCCAGCATCCCTTATCTTAGGAGAAGAAGCTGCGGTAATCATAACAGGAATCCCTGCCTTTTTATAAAGCGGAAGAGCCGCCAATGCGGCACCGCTACAGGCATACCCCATAACCCAATCTACATGCTCAACATGAATAAACTTCTGGGCTATAGTAACCGCTTCCCTGCCGCTACATTTATCATCCTCTATAATAAGCTTATACCTTCCTTTTCCTAGTTTTTCATTTGCAAAAACGATAGCATCTCGAAGATCCATTCCATATGTTGCAGCCCCCCCTGTAAGAGCAGATGATATTCCGATCTTTACTAAGGGTTTTGAAGACAAAGTGTCACAAAAAGACAGGAGTGGAAAAGCAGATAAAACCCCTATTGAGAATACAATTGTGCGCAAGAACATACCTTCCCCCATGAACTTGAAAATACTGCAAAAAATCTAGCATTAAGGTATTTTGGCAAATCGCCTTAAAATTATCAAATTCAAAACGGGGCGTCGAAAAAGCACCAAAAGGGCGAAAGAGCACAGCTCTATCAAATAAGCACTATAAACTCAGAGAGTTATTGTCGATTCTGAAGCACTTCCCCGCTTCAAAAAGAATAGAGGGCATACCTTGTCAGAGAGGGGGGCCAAGACAACAGTTTTTTTAGTTTTGAAGAGGCTAAAATGGCAAGGTTATTTTTACGTACGGTTGTGATCTTTACGTTTATTCTTTCTTCTAATATCACCTATGCTGAAGAGCCCCCTGCAGATCCTATTACTTCAGAAAGCCAAGACTCTCTACTCGCTCAAGGTGGAGGCGGAGATTTGGATGATTTATTTAATACAGATTACTTCTCAGACGTGCTAGATGGTCTTCCCGACATAAAATTTTATAGGATTCCCCATCCAGGACCAGGAGGTATTACAAAAAAATTTCTATGCGTTTCACTTGAACTAGAAGAAAACACGAACGTAGTTTGTGGAATTAGTGAAGACAGAAATTCTATTTTTG
>RFKT01000069.1 GCA_003694225.1 Candidatus Dadabacteria bacterium | reverse complement strand
GCATTGGCTAAAAGAGATCATCAGCCGAATCGGAAAATTCAAATTCCGAACCATCCTCTTCTATATAGCCGATATCATCACGATCAATAAAATCATCAAACCGGGTGTATTCCGGAGTAAAGGTAAGTTTTACAACCCCAGTTGGGCCGTTTCTCTGTTTAGAAATAATAATCTCTGCCACCCCCTTGTCCTCCGTCTCTTTGTTATAAAACTCATCCCGATAAATAAAAGCTATGACATCTGCATCCTGCTCAATAGCGCCTGATTCCCTGAGATCTGACATCAGCGGCCTCTTATCGTTTCTGGATTCTACAGATCTGTTAAGCTGAGAGAGCGCTATTACGGGTATATTAAGCTCCTTTGCCAAAGCCTTCAAAGAGCGAGAAATATCACTTATCTCCTGCTCCCGACTTATAGAAGAAAAAGCGGGGCTTCTCATAAGCTGGAGATAATCCACCACAATAAGTGAAAGGGGGTGCTCTTTGTGAAGCCTTCGGCTCTTTGCCCTAAGCTCAGCTACTGTAAGCGCCGGCGTGTCATCGATATATATAGGGGCATCAGCCACTCTGCTTGCTGCCTCAACAAGCCTTGGAAAGTCTTTTTCCTTCAAATTTCCGGTCCTCACTCCGGACCCGTCAACTCTAGCCTCAGAGCAGAGAATTCTTAGCACAAGCTGTTCCTTTGACATCTCCATAGAAAAGAGGGCAACAGGCTTTCCCTGATGGACCCCAACATGCTGAACTATGCCAAGTGCAAGAGAGGTTTTCCCCATAGATGGCCTTGCGGCAATAATAATAAGATCTGAGGGCTGAAACCCAGCTGTAATCTTATCTAAATCCCTAAAACCTGAGGCAACCCCTGTTACAGGCTCTTTCTGCTCGTATAGCTTCTCAACATGGCCAATAGAGTCCTTTACAATGGATCCTATCTCGTAAAAAGACGGCCTGATCTTATAATCTGATATCTGTAGTATCCTCTGTTCAACTTCATCTAGATAGTCTTCAATATCGCACTCTTCCGCATATGAGCCGTTTATTATCTCTATTGCCTCATGGATAAGCCTGCGCCTTATGGCGGCGGCCTTAACAAGCCTTGCATAATAGCCCACATGGGCAGAAGCTGGAGTAATAGAAGCGAGCTTTGAGAGGTACTCTATACCTCCACACTCCTCTAGGTAGTTTAGAGATCTCAACTTAGCTGAAAGTGTTACAATATCAATAGGCTCTCCCTTCTCGCTAAGGGCCGCCATCGCCTCAAATATCTTTCTATGGGCGGGCTTGTAAAAGTCTTCTGAAACTATAACCTCCATAGCGGAGTTAATAGAGTCGTTATCTATAAGTATTCCACCCAGTAGAGACTCCTCTGCTTCCATCGAGTTAGGCGGAGTTCTCGCCAACCCTAAGGCGCTTTCACCTTCCTTTCCATATCCGCTCTTTTTATCTCTATATCTCGGTGTGGGTTTAGCCATCTTATTGAAACTGCAGATTACATCTTTAACTACTTTGTCACATCGCAAGCCTTTAAGCTAGACTCTTATATCGCCCGTCAAAAAGCAAACAAGAGCAAGTGCCAATATAACCCCTCATAAACAATAGAGTATTGCAAACTCCTTCACTTTCCTATTTTTCCCGGCTATTGTATAACTAACCGTTATGATTAAAAGTAGCCAAATAACCAAGCTTATCCGCTTAGCTATCGAGGAGGATCTCTATCCTCTTGACATTACTACAGAGATTGTTGTTCCCCAAAATAGAGATGCGAAAGCAAAAATTGTCACCAAAGAGCGCGCTGTTGTGTGTGGAACTTCTCTAATAGATCCAATATTTAGGGAGTATGGTTCAAAGTGTTGTGTAACGGAAAGAGTACAAGAAGGAGACGAAGCTTCCCCTGGAACTTTTATAGCAACGATATCATCCGATCTCCGCTCTCTCCTTTCACTTGAAAGGATCGTTCTAAATTTCATTCAGAGGCTCTCAGGCATAGCAACCAATACTAAAGAGATAGCCCAAAAAACCGACACCCTTTTAGTATGCGATACAAGAAAGACAACTCCCGGCTGGAGGCTTTTAGAAAAGTATGCAGTCAAAGTTGGAGGAGCCAGAAACCACAGGTTCTCTCTGGGAGATCTCGTGCTTATAAAGGACAACCATATAACCGCGTGCGGTGGAAGTGTGGCCGAAGTGCTTCAAAGGGCAAAAAATCTTGCCCCTATTCACTCCAAAATAGAGATAGAAATTTCAAATCTGGATCAGCTAAAGGAGGCCATTCCACATGCCCCTGATATAATCATGCTCGATAATATGGGGGCTGAAGAGATAAGGGAGGCTTTGAAATTGGTCAGAGAAGCCTCCAAAAATACCACTGTGGAAGTCTCGGGAAATATAACGGCCAGCGATCTTAAAGAATTGGAGAAAATCGGCGTTGACTGCGTCTCTATGGGAAGGCTTACATACGGAGCGAGAGTAATAGATATGTCAATGAAAATTGAATGAACCGCCGTATAAAGGAGGCACGGGAAAAGGTCATGGAGTATGAAAGCCACAGGATCATAGTCTGGGAGAATGAAATAGGGCCTATGCTAAACAGCGCTTCAACTGATTCTCAATGCAAAGGCTGGAAGGTTTATTGCTATGAAACCCTCGATTCAACCATGGCAAAGGCATCTGAAAAGGTGGGAGAGATCTCTTCAGACCAAAATCTCCTTATATTGGCAAGAGGCCAAACCCAAGGGAGAGGAAGGCACGGAAGAAGGTGGCTCTCGGCTGTTGAGGGGTTTTACGGCACCTTTTGCTTTGCGACCAAAAAGCCTCCAGAAGATATAATCTCTTTTCCCTTAGTTGCCGGAGTAGCCGTAGCCGAGCTTTTAGAAGATCTCGGCTGCGGCATCAAGCTTAAGTGGCCGAACGATGTCCTTACCCAAGACAAAGAAAAATTATCGGGAATTTTAGTGGAGCTAAACTCTCTTTCCGGCATAAATTACATCTTATGTGGCATAGGAATAAACCTAAAGGGAGTTCCAAAGGGGGTTAACGCATCGGATCTATTTTCTCTTACCGGCCGCACATACACTCCGCCCCATATCGCTATTAGGCTCGGCTCGGCCTTAGGCAAGATGGCGGAGGAATTTTTCCGATCAGGCTTTACGCCCTTCAAGGATAGGTGGCTTCAAAGGGCAACCGTAGGCTCTCCAACTACTGTGCACGTAGGGAACAATATTATTCCGGGCACCTTTTGCGGCATTACAGATGAAGGACATCTTCTGCTCGATACAGAGGATGGGCTGATTACTATAACCTCGGGGGAGGTGTTTCACCGTTAAGGAGAAGGCGTATGCTTTTGGTAGTAGATATAGGAAATACAAATATTGTGCTCGGGGTTTTTGACAAGGCAGATTTAGCCTATGAATTCCGCATTAAATCAGATCCCGCAAAAACTGTGGATGAATACGGCGCAACCGTACTTTCTCTCCTTTCTATAAAGATGAGTTCAGATGAAAAGATCTTGGGCGCCATAGTATCAAGCGTCGTTCCAAGCCTTACCCATGTTATCTTAGAGATGATATCGTCTCATTTGGAGGTTAAGACGATTGTTGTAGGACCTGGCATTAAAACGGGTGTGCCTGTAAAGACAGAAGATCCTAAATCTGTTGGATCTGACAGGATAGTAAATGCTGTGGCGGCAAAAACCCTTTACGGAGTTCCTGCCCTTGTTGTGGATTTTGGCACCGCTACAACATTTGATTATATAGGCAAGGATGGAAGCTACGAAGGGGGAGCTATCGCGCCGGGGCTTGCGCTCTCTGTCTCAGCCCTGGTGGAAAACACGGCAAAGCTTCCCCAGATTGAGCTTGAATGGCCAAAATCAGCCGTTGGCAAAACTACCGTTACAGCGATGCAGTCTGGGGCTGTAATCGGATATGTTGGCCTTGTAGATGGGCTTATAAGGAAGATAATAGAGGAAAAAGGAGAGATCTCACACATTATCGCCACAGGAGGAAATGGAGAGATGATGGCAAAACACTCAGCCCTTATAACCTCTTACGATCCGACCCTTACCTTACACGGGCTAAGGATCCTATATGAAATGAACGTGGCATAAGGTCTTTCTCCGATCGGATTTTTATCCCCGGCTCTGCCAGAGCTTTGTTTACTATAACTTCAAATCTGTTACAATCTCCCTTACAAAATATGTGTTGGTGGTAGTTGGCTTATGGCAAATATAGAGAAGACCTCTCCTCCAGGAGAGCTGTTTTTAAAGGCTATTCTCCCTTCGATTTTAACAATCAGCGCTCTTACTGCTCTCTGCGTTCCAGGATCAAAAGAACCCTCTCACGGAAGCATTGAGCCACCCCCGGAACCACTCCCCTCACGCGACAAAGAGGCAGATCTTGAGGAAGCTGAATTTCCGAAAAGGATAACACTTGATGTGCCTTTTGCTACCCTAAAAGAAGACAAAACCAACAAAGCGCATTCCAAACCGCCGCAAGATATAACAACAGAGGAGCTTGCTTCAGATCTCCCTATTTTTAGAGACCCTACAAAGGAAGAGGAGTTGGAAAATAGGGTTTTGGCGAAGATTGTCGGTGAGATAAGTGTTCTCTACCGAGAGATAGACAAACAGGTAACAGCCAATAACCTTGAGGTACTCGCTAGGGATATATATATTGGAGACAAGTTTGGGGAGCACCCCGGCACCTTTTCAGTTATAGATATCGCGCAAGGTCCGGACGGAGAGGATCACGTTGTCTATTGCAGAGGGAAAGGAGAGTTTGCTTCACTTTATATACTTCCCGAAAACGACCCCACGGCGGTTAGACTAATCCAGCTACTAATAGAGAGAGAGCTTGTCTCCGGAGTCCCTCTGCGTGAGATCCCCTCAATGTTTATTGAATACGCTTATCCTAAATAGTCCGGTTTTATTCTAAATCCTAGGAAAAAGAGCCTCTCCTCTCTTTACCTCTTTCCCCTCTTTTATACCTCCCCAAAGCCTCTCTTCGTTTAGGGGCTTTAAGTTGCCACTGTCCTGTGCGAGGCCTGAAAGGATGGAGGATGCCGCAGTGGGCATTATCGGCAAAAGCGATAGCCCTATAT
>RFKT01000068.1 GCA_003694225.1 Candidatus Dadabacteria bacterium | reverse complement strand
CTTTTTGGCAGTTTTCCTCTTAGGAGCTGCCTTTTTGGTAGCAGTACGTTTTGTTTTTGCAGCAGCCTTCTTGCGAGGCGCTGCTTTTTTCTTAGTTGTTCTTTTTTTAGTTGCCATAATTTCCTACTCTCCAGATTGTAGTAACAACAAGTTGCACGATACCACCATGCAAACATTAATACAACAACCACTCAAGGTTACAATGAAACATTGCCATTGAAATCAACCAATGGCAAGACAGTAATTTGATGATCAACTCGTAAAAAGCTTTTCACCAAAAAACCTAATCGGACTTAGAGCGCTTTCTCTTTAACGGGAGCTTTCTAGTCAAAAGAGCAGATGAACGGTTGAAGGATAAAGATTTACGCCCCGTGTTTTTCTCTTCCAGAAAAACCTGACCCTACCTAACTGCCTAAAATTAAAGAATAATTAGCGAGTTTATATACTTTTCAATAAGTGTCATAGACAGTGTAAGGGTTGAAATGAAACTCTATCGTTAGTGAAAATTTTTTCTCAAATTTCTCTACAAAAATGGAAGATCCATAAAAAAAAAGCTTTTCTTGGAGAAGAAATTTTTTCTGAAAAAATTTCAGAATTTCTTCAGATCAATACTCCAAAAGTACGGAAAAGGTACGATCCGCACCTAAAATTGGCACCATTGTCCCCTATCTATCAGGGTGACGCTATCCCCACTCCAACAGGTGGCATCTACTCTCATAGTTTCATCAGATATCATAATATCTGTATGGACAGTGCTGTCATTGCAACCTATCTGCTCGCATTCTTCTTCAGAAAGGCCTTCTCCTCCCTCCAAGCAATTCTTGTACGCCGCTCCAACAGCTATATGACAAGCCGCATTTTCATCAAAGAGAATCTCCTGAAACACCAATCCGCTTTTATATATGGGAGAATCAATACCAACTAATGCTACCTCTCCAAGTCTTTTTGCGCCCGGATCGCTTGCAATATATTCCCTAAATGTATCAAGCCCGGCCCTTGCTCTACATTCGGTGATCTCTCCATTTTCAAATGTAAGCTCAAGCCCTTCTACTAATTTTCCATTTACTAAGAAAGGGCGCGTAGCCCGGGCTTTTCCAGCTGTTTTTCTCCAATCAGGGGTGGTAAAACACTCTTCTGTTGGGATGTTAGGCTCAAAATCCACATTGCGTATACTCGTACTGGAGCCTCCTTTAAATATAGCCTTTTGGCTAAGGCCAACTGTGAGATCTGTGCCCTCTCCTGTGAAATGAAGCTCCTTTATTTTAAGCGATGTGAGTTTTCGAGCCCTCTCTTTGAGTTTGGCATTATGTATTTCCCACTGTTCCAATGAGTCTCCAGAGCCAATCCTACAGATCCTAAATATCTCCTCCCAGAGGAGGCTGCAGGCTTCTTTGGGATCCGCCTCAGGAAATACCTTCTTTCCCCACTTCTCTGTTGCAGCCGCTACAACAGTCCAATGGACCCTAGACTTTCCAATCCCTTCATCGTAAAAGTATTTTATTGCCATCCGTTGGTGAAATCTAACGGTATTGACCCTCCTTGGATCTAGCGATTCCATTAGATCCGGATCCTCTGGGCCAACGATAGCAAGATTAGCCCCTGCTTCATCCACAAGCTCTCGATACTTAACAGGCAGGTATAGTGGTACGTACTTTAGGTCTTCAAGTTCGGATACTTCAATGCGCATCTTAGCAAGTCTAGGCTCTCGCAGATCTATATTTACATACTTTGCCCCTTTTAAATAAGCCGCCTCAGCACAGATATAGGCAAATTCTCTATGACAGGCCTCGGTATTTATGTTAACAATTTGCCCACGTTGGACATTAAGCCCATGAGTTACTATTAACTCAGCATAATCACGTAATTTTTTAGTAAATTCCATAGATAACCCTCTTAATCCTTAAATTACGACTCAGAACCAATTTTCCCTTTTATGTATAGAAAATAAATTTAGCTTTAAGGAAAAATAGGCCTCGAAGGGAATAATGCCGTATTGCCGCACCTGCGCCCTATCCAGATATTATAGAGGAGAGCTCTCCCATCACCTTTTCAACATTTCTAGACTTAGCAACTGCAATTTCACTTACAAGAAGAGATTTAACAGTATCAAACATCTTTTTTTCACCGAAGGATAGCTGTTTTTCTTTTCCTCTTACAGAAAGATCCCTGAGAACTTCCGCCATCTCGTATACCGAGCCAGTTTTAATCTTTTCGCTGTATTTCCTAAATCTTCTGTTCCATGTTTGCTCTCCTATGCGGACCTTGCGATCCCTTAAAATCTTGTATACTTTCGAAACGGCGGATCTTCCAACAACGGGCCTCAAACCCACATCCTCAGCCTTGGCTACAGGCACCATAATCTTCATCCCGCTTTCATAAATCTTTATCTCATAGAACTTATGCTCTGCTCCCCCTACATTTGTGCTCTTTACGCCACATACTTCACCTACACCGTGGGATGGGTAAACAACCTTATCTCCTACTTTAAAGTTGCTATTTTTCTTCAAGGTCGCTTCTCCTAACGATAATTTTCACTAAGATAAACCAAAGGCTTAGCGCCTTCCTTCAAACTCTCACCTGGGAAGGTGAAGAAATGTTATAGAGAGTATATTACAATTGCTGTAAGTTATCAAATAATATGAATAATCAAAAGGTTACCTATAATTATCTATTCCTACCGCCTCTTTTACACTCCTAAAACCGCCCAACCGGAGTAAATGAGAGAGACGCCTTTTAATATTTTTTATGATAGATGGACCCTCAAACACCAAACTGGTATAAAGCTGCACAGCAGAAGATCCAGCCTTTATCATCTCAAATGCATCATCACCAGAGAATATGCCTCCAACACCTATAAT
>RFKT01000067.1 GCA_003694225.1 Candidatus Dadabacteria bacterium | reverse complement strand
TTGATGCTACATAAGAGAGCCTTTCACTCTCTCCAAACCTAGCCTTGAAAGTTTCTATGGCTTCTGGATCATAGGCTTGTATATTGGCTCCCCGCTCAATCAGCCCCCTGCATACAACAAGAGCCGGTGCCTCCCGCGTATCATCAGTCCTAGGCTTAAAGGCGAGCCCCCATACGGCAAAGGTGCGCCCTTTTGTTCCATCACTTCCGTAATGGGCTTCAATCTTTCTTACAATAACCCCTTTCTGCTCTGCATTTACCTCTTCAACAGCCCTGCTTAGCTTTAGATCTATGCCGTGTTCAGAGGCGGTTCTGATTAAAGCCTGTACATCTTTTGGAAAGCATGAGCCTCCGTATCCAATTCCAGGAAACAGGAAACTCATACCAATTCTCGAATCGCTTCCGATGCCTATCCTTACCTTATCTACGTCTGCTCCCACCTTTTCACAGAGGTTTGCAATCTCATTCATAAATGATATCCGCGCCGCAAGCATTGCATTTGCGGCGTATTTGGTAAGCTCCGCTGAGGGTATATCCATTACTATAATGGGCTTATTAGTCCTTACAAAGGGGGCATAAAGCTCCTTCATAACCCTCTCAGCCTCTTCGCTGTCAACACCCACAACTACCCTGTCAGGTTTTAAGAAGTCATCTATTGCCGCTCCTTCCTTTAGAAATTCAGGGTTGCTTACAACATCAAAGCTATGGCTGGTTCTGTCCCGAATAGTTTTTCTTACAAGCTCAGCCGTCCCCACAGGAACCGTCGACTTATTCACTATAATTTTGTAGCCGTTCATAGCCTCGGCTATCTCCTCTGCAACCTTAAGCACATGGCTTAAGTCTGCAGAGCCATCTTCATCTTGCGGAGTGCCTACGGCTATAAAGATAACCCTTGATTCTTTAACGGCATTAGAAAGAGATGTGGTAAAGTGAAGCCTCTGGCTCTTTATATTACGCTCTACAATATGATCTAATCCCGGTTCATATATTGGTATTTCACCCTTGCGCAGGGCTTGTATCTTTTTCTCATCAATATCCACGCAGATAACGTCATTTCCCGTGTCAGCAAAGCACGCTCCTGCAACCAAACCTACATATCCTGTCCCTATGACAGCGAGTTTCATCGTGTTTCCTCTCTGAAAGAATAAATCATGTTGCGTTGTACTTATATATAATGGCTGATATAAGATCAATATAGAATACCACAGATTTCGTAATATTATCTTGCATTATGGACCTCTCTATTATTATTCCGGCATTCAATGAAGAAAAAAGGCTTCCTGCCTTTATGAGATCGATCATATCTTACCTAAAAGCAAAAGAGATTTCTGCGGAGATAATAGTTGTGGATGACGGAAGTGAGGACGGCACCTCTGAAGTTGCCGAGAAGTTTAAGTCCATGTGGGACGGGAGTATTATTCTTGAAAGGCTTGAATACAACATGGGGAAGGGCTTTGCTGTAAGGCACGGCATGTTAAAGGCAAAGGGGAGATACCGGCTTTTTTGTGATGCCGACGGGTCTACTCCCATAGAAGAACTGGATAGATTGATGCTGCAGATGAAAGAAACTGGATCGGATATCGCTATCGGGTCAAGGGCGATTAAAAGCGATGATACTAAGGTAATAGCCAGATGGTACAGAAAGCTTTCCGGGAGGATCTTCAATTTTATTATGAATCTTATTATTGTGCCGGATATTAAAGACACTCAGTGTGGATTTAAGCTTTTTACCCAAAGAAGTGCTGAAGCCATCTTTAGCCTCTCTTTTGTAAATGGATTCGCATTCGATATAGAGGTTTTATTTTTGGCAAGGAAGCTTGGGTTTAAGGTAATAGAGGTTCCCATAAACTGGCACCATGTGCACGGATCAAAGGTAAGCCTTATATATGATTCGCCTTCAATGGTTTTTGACGCTCTGACTGCCATTTTAAAGCACAGAACCGTAAAGGGAAAATAGCAAAGCTAGATCTTGCGCCCTCTTGCGTCTTTCTGCTTCAAGGCTTACTATTTTGCCTGTATGGAAAATATTTTAGAGCGGCACTTAGCATTGGATAACTTGTTTATCCGTGTAGGATTCATTCTCCTGGTTTCATTTCTGTCAGCAGTTATTGTCCGCCATATAATAGGCTCCGTAGTTCTCAGATTAGTCAAAAAGACGAGATTCGAGTTTGATGATCAGCTTGTAGGCGCGCTTAAACGGCCAGTTACAGCGAGTGTTTTTCTAATAGGTTGCTGGTATGCGGTTTTTGTGTGCAATCTATCCCCAACAACGCTCGGAATTGCAAAAAGCATATTTGCAACTCTTGTCATCTTAATCTGGGCTAAAGCGGGAATCTCTATATGCACTATATTTGTTGATACTTTAAGCAGTCAAGAGTTCAGGTTCTCTATAGTCCAGCCGCAGACTCGCCCCCTTTTTATGATCCTTTCCAAAGGGCTTGTTATAGTAGGGGCGGCGTATTTTATCTCTATTGCTTGGGGAAGGGATGTAACGGCTTGGCTTGCTTCTGCTGGCATTGTGGGAATTGCGGTAGGGTTTGCGGCCAAGGACACATTAGCGAATTTATTTTCTGGGATCTTTATATTAGCAGATGGCCCGTATAAACTAGGCCACTATATTGTGCTTGATAACGGCCTTAGGGGGAAGGTAACGGATATCGGGATAAGGAGCACAAGAATCCTCACCCCGGATGATATTGAGGTCATTGTTCCAAACGCTCTGATTGCAAATTCGATGATAATTAACGAAAGCGGAGGTCCCTATGAAAAATCCCGGGTTCGAATAAAGGTCTCTGTTGCGTATGGAAGCGATCTGGAGCAGGTGGAAAATATATTGTTAAAAGTCGCAAGTGATAATCCCCTTATAGAGGACACCCCCGCCCCAAGGGTGCGATTTCGGGAGTTTGGAGATTCTGCTTTAAACCTTGAGCTATTGGCTTGGATAGCAAAGCCGGCACTGAGGGGAAAAGCCATACATCACTTAAATCTTGAGGTGTATAAAGCTCTGAGCGAGAGTAATATCGAGATACCGTTCCCTCAACGGGATATCCACATAAAAACTGCGTAAATTTATAAAATCGATGTTAAATTGCTGGTTTTTATCTGTCCTCTTGGCTTCGTTGCATAGATATAGATGGATAAGTGCTATCTTCAATGAAGACTTCCATTTGGGTTAAAATTACGAAATTTTCATAACCATCCTTAAGCACCTGTCGTATTTTTACCTCTCTTAGAAACAAAAAGGCTGTTACAGCTGATTAAAATAAAAGGGGAGGGCTATCAAAAGGTGCGGTGATGGTTATTAGCCCTTATATATTTGCCTTTATCTCTGTAGCCCTTGCATCCTTAGATGAAATTATCTTTAAG
>RFKT01000066.1 GCA_003694225.1 Candidatus Dadabacteria bacterium | reverse complement strand
TAGAGCAAGCAAAAATCTATTAAGAAACATCGTTTCAGCCATGCAAAATCCGGAAATACTTGGAGGAGCTGTTTTAGTATTCCCTGAACGTTTATCCTTGGGGATATTCCTTACAGGGGTGCTGTTTTCTCCATTTATCCTCTACTATGGCATTTCGGGGGGCGTTTTTTTTCTCCGCAGAAAAGAGTGGGATTTACTCCGCGGATTTAATGAAAGGTTAGTCGCATTTGAAGATATAGACTTTGCGTTAAGGCTTAAGCGGCTTGCAAAATCCAAGGGTAAAAAATTTAAGATACTTTGGTCTTCTTATATAATAACCTCATGCAGAAAGTTTGATAAGCTGGGAGACTATTATTACCTTAATCCACTTCGGTTATGGAGGCTTTACAAACAAGACCGTGAGGAAGCTAATAAGTTATGGTATCACTTCCATGATACACAAAAGCGATAAATCAGCTATCCTCAGACATAAAAGCCCCGACCATAGCAAGCACAACGTACTGCCAGTTATTTGCTACAACGTCGTAGTGCTTCAATATTGTCTGTCCAAATACCAACAGAAAGAAAAAGTCTGCAGCGCTTGCAAAGGCAAGCCTCTTGGACCGGCCGGATAAAAGCCAAAGCCCTATTATCGGCTCAACAAACAGTATTATCCACCCTAGTACTGTTGTAAGGGGCTCAGGCACCCATGTGGCATCAAAGCCTTTGTGGAGATATGCAAGAAAGTTTGCAGTGCCGCCAATCCACTTCATAAGCCCTATATAGAGAAGCCATACCCCCATATAAAGCCTTAAAGCACATATAAAGTACTCTCTTCCGCTAAGATTTTTAAAGTAAGATACAATCCCTTTCATACCGGCCTCCAACGATATGTCTTAGTCCCAAATCCCCATATAGCTTATACCAGAAGGAAGCTTCTGCACATGCTTTTTTGCTTCTCAGTCCAAAGAGTTAGTCAGGCCAGATTTTTATGGCTTTTCTTGTTTGTGTAGGCTCTCTCTCCCACGGCAAATTAGTGCGCCTGTAAAGGGCTAAATTAGGCTGAACAGTTCTCCATCTCCAAGAGGTCAAACTGTCCCCTTTAGGCGTTTTGCTTTTGCTGTTCCAAAATGGCTTTTCAAAATTGTCGCCGTCATAAACTACAAAGAGATCTATATTAAGCTCTTCCGCCGTTTGCTTCTCTTCGCTTTTTAGGCGTTCAAGGATAGTAGCATCTGCAAAGACCATAAGATCCCAGTCTGAATCCGGCCTTGCCGCGCCATTTGCCCTTGAGCCCATAAGCCACACACTAGATATGGCCGGATACCGCGCAATCAACGACTCCAAGTAATCCCTTATGGGGGTTATATCGATAGAACTCTTTCCCATAACCTGCATATTTCAGAGGAAACACAGATTTGTCTTTTTTAGGTTCGAATCCCCCTCTTTTTTCATATAGTATTCTCTACATCTACGAAACACATCTATACTTTGTAGCATCCTCTACTGGCGGAGAGAGGGGGATTCGAACCCCCGATACCCTTACAGGTATACTTGATTTCGAATCAAGCGCCTTCAACCACTCGGCCACCTCTCCTCGCTGGAAAGCGACTGCAATATATTACAGAATACAAATGCCCTGAACAATAGAGAGGGGAAATATAGCGCTATGATCCTATGCTGTTATCCAACAGCCTGAGATTGAGAAGAGCTGGTGTCAGAAGAGGCATGCTCAGCAGCCTTTTTCTTCGCAGCTTCCGCCCGAGCCTTCCGTTTCCTCTCCTCTTCCTGCCTCTTTAATCGGGTATAATCCAAATAATTTAGGTTTGCCTGTATATTATCGGTATTGCTATAGACATAAGCTAGGAAAAACTCCGTGATGGTGGCTTTCCGTATCTGAAGCTCCTCAGCTAATCTCAACACCAGAGCCAACCTGTGCTGATTTTCATTTTCAAAGGCAAGCCACCACTTTCTCGCGCTGCCGGTAGTCTTATCCCACTCAAGGTCTTTCTTGACCTCTTCAAGCTTTTCTCTAATCTGCTCATCGCTCCATCCCTTAGTATCAGTAATGCCGGGCTTGAGGCCACTGCCAGCACTCTGCTGGCCGCTATTAGTATCTGTCTGAGGCAGCTTAAGGGGCTTTTCTTTATACTCAATAGGAGCTTCCCTTAGATTAAAGCTAAAATCATCCGTATCAAACTCAGTCATTCGCTGAAGCTGTACCGGTATCTCATAAAACGGCACTAGGAAGCCTTGAAACACCGGAGTGTTCGGGAAAAAGAATGTTGCAATATTGTCAGCAGGCTTTCCTATTTCGTCGGGAGTTAAAACCGGCCTTTGTTGAACCTGCTCCTGCACACTGTCATTTTTGCTCGCAAAGATCTCCGTAAGCTTCTTATTGCTTCCGGTAGATGAAGTTTTAAACCTAATGGTCATTTGCCCGCTTTCTTTGCTCGCCCACTCTGCATCAGACACATCAAGGTTAGGCATAAAGATCTTAGTGCTAAAGCCGGCAATAACAGATTCAGCATCATCACCGTAATTTGCTTGAATCTGAGCCAATGATTGCACCGACGCGACAATGCTTACATTCCGGGAACGGAGAGTGTTTAACTTAACATGGATATCTGGAAGCCTTCCCAGTGCGCTTGCAAACTCGTCTATCACAAGACCAACCGGGCGGGGCAGTGATGTATTCGGAAAGCTTTCAGCGCGTTTTGTCAAAAACCGCAAGATCTCTGTCACGATTACATTTGCCATAGGCCTGAGCATCTCAAGCTCTGATTCGCGAAGCTCTACGATAAAAAGCGTTGGCTTTTCTATGACAGTCTCCAGATCCAATTCATTCGAGAAAGTGGTAGC
>RFKT01000065.1 GCA_003694225.1 Candidatus Dadabacteria bacterium | reverse complement strand
GCAAACATTCTTAGAACCTGTTATAAACACAACAGTAAGATTCTTGCCGTAGCCGCTGCCTCGTTTGCTGAATCGAAAAGTTGGCCTTCCGCCATTTGTTTTTCCGACAAACCGTCCCGTCTCTAAAACCTTTCCGTTCTGATTTACTATCTGGATCTTAGAAGAGTTAGTCCCAAATGCGTCAAGCACCACTAAGTTGCCATCACTGTCCGACACTGGTTTCCAAACAGCGCCGGCGCCCCAGCCTACCACAGATGAGCACGATACCCCACTTCCTCGCTTTGCAAAAGATTCCACGGAATATTCATCGACAAGATCGCTTCCGGACGGGGCTGGCTTAATAGAGATCTCCCCACTAAAAACGTTATACACCATAACTCCCTGAGGAATGCGCATAGCAAGCTCTCCGTCGCTGGAGACAGCCAAGCTATTCTGAGCGGGATATCCTATAGTAGCTATCCTAGCTCCCGCCAATGTACGAAAAGTTACAACAGTCTGCTTTCCAGACTTTTTGGGATAGGCCAATACGCCTCCCCCAACTGGTATGGGGCTTGATTTGGCCTTTCCAGCCCTAGACTTTGCTATGCTCTCCGAAGGAAGCACCTGAGCGCCCGACATAAAATCATAGCATATGTTGAAAACCTTCCCTCTTTTCTTCCTTTTCCTTGCCATCCGGCAAATATCGTCATCTCCATCTCCGTCAACATCACTATACCAAAATTTCTCCTTTCTCTTCCCTATCATTCTAGAAAAGGTTCCTGTCCCGGATCCTCCCAAGCCTGTCTTCATCATCCGGAAAAGCCCCTTCTTGGTCCTCACCATAAGATCATCAAATCCATCTCCGTCAAAATCGCCAACCATGATATGATCGCTCTTTGAGCCGAATTGATAGGCTACAGTAGATCCATCAGAAAGCCTTATCTTCCATTCAAGCTTTTTGCTGCTTACAAGTTTCACTACCCCATAATTGGTTTTGCCTGCACTTTCAAAACGCCCTGCGATAGGGATATCGCTCCCCTTTCCCAGAGGCTGAAGGGCTGTATCTATATTTGAAACAGAAGGCCCCTGTGGAAGGTAACTCCACTGATGCCTTGCTGATGATTTCTTGTTAATCTCAACACCAACAAAATCTGAAAAGCCGTCTCCATCGATATCCGGAGCTTGGGCATAACAATACCCCCCAATAAAACTAGCCACCATACACAATGACAAAGTAAAACAACGCTCTTTTAACATATTCATCGTATCGACTCACTAACACAAATTAAGACCAAGGCTCACTTACCGCACCCAAGACGGCGCTGCCAAAATCAGCAAACAACCGTCAGAAGCGATAAAACAATTAAAGCACACAGTACAATGCTCACCACTTCACCGCAATACTCAAAATACACTCGCCAATACAACACACATTGACTTACAATTGAATGCTCATTCACTCTGTACGGTATTTATCTACCGAGCCTAAATAGAGCAAATGTCAGATCATCCGGTTTTGAAGGGTCCCCATCGCTTGGGTTAAGCATTCTCTGTTCTGTCTTTTCAAGCAGCTCATTGGCTGCCTCTTCCAACGGGCCTGACCTAATAATATTAGTGATTTCATTAAGATGGAGATTATCAAATAGCCCGTCGCTTGCTATAAGGAAGGTGTCTTTCTTTGAAAGCTCGATTCGTGGCCCAACTTCAATATGCATATCTTCCGAGCCCAACATGTTTGAAACAATATGTCGTTGTTCATGGTACATCGCTTCTCTTTCATCCAAAACGCCTGATTCAACAGCATAACCAACAGGTGAATGTGAAGTTGTCTGGAACTTTACTGTGCCTCGCTGAGTAACAAGTAATCCAGCCGAATCGCCAACGTGATATACTCTCAACATATTCTGAGTCACTTCAGCAGCGATAAAAGTAGTAGCAGCTCCTATTCCTAGCTCCAATATCTTTCTATTTGCCTCCTCAAAGGAGTTAAGTATCTCCCCTCGCAAACCGTTTTCACTGTCTACAATTCCATCCACAACAGTTGAAAGAGTCTCAACTGCTATCTTAGATGCCTGATCCCCCCCACGGCATCCGCCAAAGCCATCTGATAATCCAAGCACAACACATGAATCATTGACAGAGATGATGCATAAGCTGTCTTCATTCCGTGAAGCATTCTGATCCGGCCTTTTCATAGAAACATACGCCACGCGGCCAGGTCCGGCTGCATCTAATCCAACATGCCGAATGCAATTTATAAGAAGGGTTGATCCTGAATCCATAAAAGGAACAGATCTCTATTCAATCCCATTCCATTGTTTCAAGATACTCACGCAGCTGTCCAGCGCTGCGGAATTTTTTGATGATAAGGCTTCGCTTAAGGCCGCAACAGATCTCTTTCACTTCTTTTCTCTGTTTGGCGTATACCTTCTTGCCGCCTATAGCATCATAGAAGAGTTTAACAAGATCGCATACATCGTCATAGATATTTTCTTGCTTTGCTGATCCCCAATGAAACATATCTACAAGTTTGAGATCGAATCCCAAGCCGTATCGCCTTACTATTACATTATCAGCGTGCAGATCGCCGTGATATTCCTTCATAAGATGTATGCTTTCTATGCCTGCCGCAAGATAATATAAAAGGTGCATAGCCTGAAAAGGGGGTATGCGCTTCCCAGGCTGTCTTTTTAGAAAGTGGCTCAACAATTCCCCTTCCACATACTCAGAGACCAAAAATGTCACAGGAAAGCCGTGATAATTTATCGTTTCTTGAGTGTGGTACTTTATGAGAATCGGGCAGTGCCTAAGCTTATGCAATTTTTTTGCGTACCAGCATGATGTCTTGTTGCCTTTGTTTCTGTGAGGGAAGAAAAACTTTGCAGCACGTTCTATGCCTGTCTTTATCTCCTTTATCTTATAGACCTCTCCTTCCCAGCCTGCACCCAACGGCTCAATGATCTCGTATTTTCTAGCCAGCACAGTGCCGGAAGAAAAATCAAACGAGTCAACAATTGGAATTTTATCTTTTTGTCTTTTCACCTATCCTTTGCCCCCCTTCACATCCCCCAAAGCAGTTGGGTTGCCTTCCCTCTGGAGTGTTCGATACTACTACTGAAGGAGATAAATGAAAAGTGTTGAGAGCCGTAGTGATCGCCTTATTATTGTAATAAGCGCCGTCCTGAATATGGTCGTCAAAAATAAGGGAATATGGTAAAAAATTCCTAGGATTAATCTTATGAGATGGCATTATTTTAAGATAGCCTTACTGTCTCTCTGTCTCTTTGCGGCTGGTTTAGCCTCTGTCTTTTATCTGTCCTCATTTCTCTTATTGTTTCGCTACCAGTTCATACTATACCATCCCCACAAAGCCACACTTGGAGAGGATGTGCTAAGGCTTATCGGTGTCATTATTGACTCCGCCTACTATACAAAAAATCTAGTTGCTAGAGCCATTGACAAAGAGCCCCTTGGAGAATCTTCATTGCCCGCTATTCATATCAAAGCTGATAAATCGTCTATAGAAGAGATGATCTCATCCCTGCCTGAGAGCGCAAAGTCCCAATACTATCCGGCTGAGATCAATTTGGGCTCAGGGTGGCATAAAGCCAAGTATAGGTTTAGAGGGAGAAATTTCTGGCATTGGATGAAAGAAAAACCTTCTTTGAGAATAAAACTCAAAAAGGGAGACCCTTGGGATCTCCAGTACAAATTTAACCTTATTAACCCTGAAGACAAGCCCATGATTGCTAATTATCTGGGCGATAAGATAGCCGAAGAGCTTGGAGTGCTAACAAACATAACCCGCTATATGAGAGTTTTCTTTAATGGAAAGTATAAAGGGCTTTACCACTGGGTTACTGTAGAGGACAAAGGGCTACTCTATGCAAGACGGAGAGTTCAAGGGCCAATATTTGTAGGAGACGAACTCAAGGATAAATGGGAGGCAAACCAGTTTGAGCTTCACGGAGACACAACCATCCTTTCTGAGTTTAATCCCATGTCAGTAATGATTAACGCTATTAATACTAAGGATCACTTTAAAGCGACAAAACGCCTTTGGAAGATCCTTGATATGAGAAAGCTTGCGGCGTGGCAAGCAGCTATGAATATCGGAGGAGGAATACACACTAATTTCTTTCATAACCATATTTATTACTATGATCCTGCCATAGGGCGCCTGGAGCCCATTGTCTCGGATATGAACGGCTACGGCCTTCTTACAACCCTGCCACCGGCAAGATTTGGAGATCGACCGAAAGTTCTCTACGATATTCCGCTCAATGAGCTGCTTCAGCCCCTTACAGACAAAGCATTTAGAGACCCACGGTTTTGCCACCTGCGCAATAAAATTTTATATAAAGCTATATCAGGAAAGGCATCTTCCAGCGCACAGATAAAGGAACTTACCACTCTATTTAACTCTATTGATGGAAGTGTATTTGCAGATCCAAACAAAGGGGCATTAGAAGATTTATTTACTGGATATTTCAGGGTTCCGTACAGCAATACCAAATACAAAGAAGCAAAGAAAGGGCTCTTCACTTGGATAAAAAACCGTGAGCAATTTTTACTCTCAAAACTATCCAATACTAAGGTGCGCATTCGCATCGCAAAAAATGGCGATAGGACGGAGGGATTTACCGTTGCTGTATCCGGTCACTCAGCAGCGTTATTTGATCTATCATCCTTGCGCAGCATTGAGGGAATATATAGGGGGAAGAAGGTTAAACTTAAATCTTCTGAGCTGTTATATCCAGGTCTTAGGGAAGATATGAAATTTCGCTTTGAGCCAACCTACTACGATAGAAATCCAAAGTATTACCTTATGCCCGATGTTCAGTACTATCACTTCAAAATTCCCCCTACACCGATAAACAGAGTTAAAGAGAAGTTGGAAAAGGCCTTTTACAATGGTGTCACCCATAGTGAGATCACGCCGCAAATCTTTTTAGCAAAATCCCTCGATATACAGGAGGAAAATACAGCCCAGATTCACATATGGCGTCTGCGCACGGAAAACCCAAATTACAATATCTCACTAGGGCCGGGGAAGGTCGTGTTAAGATCTGATATTTATGTGCCAGAGGGAGGATCTCTTAAGATTTCTCCCGGGACTGTTATTAATGCCGCATCTGGCGTGAGCATACTTGTTGAGGGTCGGCTACATGCAAATGGAACGGCGGAAAAGCCGATTATATTTTCGCCTTTTAAAAGCTCTGAAGGGTGGGGCGGATTGGCATTAAGGGGAGAGGGAGCTAAGGGAAGTTCTCTTAGCCATGTGACCTTTATAGGAGGCGATGGATTTCGCAAGGATCGAGTAAAATACGAGGGCGTGCTATCGTTGCACGGTGCAAGCAAGGTTAAAGTGCGAAACGTTGTATTTAAAGGAAGGGGCAAGGCGCAGTTTAAGCTTTCTCAATATTACGGATCTACTGACTCTAAAGGATTAAAGGCCTCTAACTGCTCAAAGGCGTGCTTAAAGATAACTTACGGAAGGCTCTCAGCATCATCGGTTGCTCTCCGCAATGCAAGTGAAGCTGCCATAGCGTCAATAGGATCTGAGATAGACATCAGCTCATTTGCCATATCTCAATCAGAAATAGGCGTAATCCTTAAAGAGATGTCAGAATTTAACGGAGCAGAAGGATTGATAGAAACTTCAAACACAGGCATCGTAGCTCTTGATGGAAGTAGGGGAAAGGTTTCACGCGTTAAATTTCTAAATAACGATAGAGCTGTAGCTACAAAACGCCAAAATAAAAGGTTTAGCAGGAAGGTCACATTAAGTATCGAATTTCCAACTTGGCAAGGGAACAAGATTGACATAGCAGCGTCAAAGGAAACCGAGATCCTTGTCCATGGTGAAAAGCCCCGTATGGTCACAGGCAAATCACACGTAATACACAGATAGAAAGGACACCCAAAAATTCGCAAGACCGCAATGGTACGGGGTAACTTCGTCTTGGAAATTACCAGTTAAATCAAAAAGTTAGCCATTGCGCCAAAAAGGTACGGGGTAACTTTTTTAAGCAATGAGCCCGCGCTGTGACCTATGGAGCGTAGGCTTTTAGTCTGCAGAGGGGGGTGTGCGGGCAGGATGCCCGCGCTCCATAAAAGGTCCACGAGATTTTGCCGCTTAAAAGGTGCGGGGCTACTTCTGGTAAAGGCAATCTTCATTGTCACCCCCATCTGTAAAATGGAAACTTGAGAAAATAAATAAGGATACCAGTACACTATTCTCAAAACTGACAGCATAGTATTGTTAGTATATACAGATC
>RFKT01000064.1 GCA_003694225.1 Candidatus Dadabacteria bacterium | reverse complement strand
CTTTAGCCAATGCCTCAGAATCAGTGAGGGAAAGTTCAATTTTTAACATTGACCAACTAAGCTCCTTCGACCAAAAAACACTAGGATTTATGACGGCCGCGGCCGCTATGTTGGCTATTGCCGCTATAAGATCAAAAAAGCCGCTGGTTAGAAAGGTTTTTGGAAGCGCATCTGTTATTGTATTGACACTTTCTCTCCTTGTAGCAAAGGAAGATGTCTTAAATGCTCCTCGCCTTACTCCTGACGAGGCGTCTCCTACAAGGACAGACCCCGCAGACCCAAAGCGGCCGGTTCAAATTGTAATTGAAGATGCTGGGAAAAATCTTCTCGATATAGGGTGGCAGAAGGATGGAGAAAAATTAAAAACACGCACAGATCCCTCCTCAGGGAAGCCAGTCCTTGTCCCTAAAGAGGGAGATCTCATGGGCGAGACCTTAAGTAGATTTTTTATTCCTATTGCAAAGGCATGGAGAATATTCAATACGGATCCGGAGTTTTTAGCGTTAAATGAGCAGTTTCTAAAGCTTCTCCGCAACCATCCGGAAGCGATAGCTATTACAGGAGAGCCGTTTATGGAAGCAAAGTATGCTTCTGTGCTGGCTGGATGGACATACAGGATACAAGGGTATGGGACTAACAGAGAGCCTCCAATTAAAGCAAAGCTCTCCCCAACTGAAACAGCATATATTCCATACGATGCTGTCTTATATTTTTATGGGTCGCTTATCTGGAACAGCATGTATATAGAGCATGATGCACGGTATCCTCTGGTATGGGCGCTAAATTCTGCCTTGAGAGAGGATTTAACCCACCAAACTGCTATTGAGGACGGAAAATACCTCCTTGAAGGACTTGGAGACTTTTCTGTAGAGGATCTCCCCCGGTGGGGCATGGATTATTACAATGCCTTAGTTTATGGAAGAGCTCTTCCACACCCTGATTTTGGCGGAAGGGCTGAGATTTTTTCAAAAGGCCTTTTGTCTCTTGAATTGGAGATTGATATAGGCAGAGGACCTGAACCTATTTCCATAAGTAGGATAGGCTCTGTCGCAGACTATCCTGTAGAGGTTAGAAACGGTGAAATAGTACTCCCTCTTGGAGCGGCTCTAAAGAAAGGCGACAGAGAGTACAACATTATCCATCAAGCTTTAGGAGGGGCTTTAGAAGGCCATATGGCAAGGGTGAGAGAAATATTTAAGCCTGCTACCAAACCAGATGCCACTTTATGGAATATACTTAGGGTTTGTTGGGGACCCCATATGGAGGAAGCCCTTACCTCTGCAGGAGGACTGAGGAATTTAGCGTTAGCGACTCTATCATTAGCGTCACAATCCTCTCAGATCGCTGCGAATCTTTGGCCAGCGGAAATCAAAAACTTGGATGTGCCTGAAAGTGTCAAGGACGAGCTAAGGGAAGCCCATCACAGGCTGTGGAGGTTAGCTATAAATTATTTTTCTCGGATCCCAAGGCAAATATATCTAGAACAGGGCTTGTCAGATCCATCTGAGGGGATGCTGGAGTTTGTAAGGATTCAGCTTGAAAGGTTGTCATCCATACTTCCTTCTCAACCTGCAGGAGCAAATAGAGATGAGATAGAAGCTCAGATAAAATACAACGAGAGTTGGCCAGAAGTCCCCCCTGAGATTTTAAAAGCAGCAGGAGCTTTGGCTAGAAAGGCCGGATTAAAATAGCCGCCTTCAAAATAAAATAACCCACTGTTTTCCAAAGCATTTCTCATAACTACAAAATACCCCCTCTCTGGTGCCAGGCTCCTGCCCTCCCCATTCAGCGCACCGCCCCTTTTTGGTGCCAGGCTCCTATAATCACCAATAAAATCAGAAAGTTAGCTCCTTCTACAAAAACTTAGCTTAGAGAATGGCGTAAAATCTCTTTTGAAAGCTTAAGACCGGACCCAAAAAGGGCTGAAATAGACCTTGCCCTCCTTAAATACCAGTGAAGCACATATTCCCAAGTAAACCCTATCCCGCCGTGAGCCTGAATTGCGTCCTCTATAGCTTCTGGGGCTTTCTCTACTGCAAAAAGAATTGCTGAAAGGGCTGCTAGAGGAAGCTGTGAAGGGTTACTCTCTGCAGCCCAAGCCGCATATCTGGTTAAGGCTGAAAGAGCCTGAGCTTTTAGGTAAATATCTGTAACCTTATGCTTTACAGCCTGAAAAGTCCCCACAGGAACACCAAACTGCTTTCTTTCCTTTACATATTCCGCTGTAAGGCTTGATACCCTCTGCAACACCCCTGCTGCTTCAGAAGCTTTAAGAAGCATAACTTTATAGAAAAATGTTTCATCTTTTCCAGATGCTACTATAGGTGTATCAGAAAGCACCACCTTCCATGCCTTAAGGGTTGGATCTAATACGTCCTCCGAATCAATTTTTATCCGTTTGTCCTTTGCATCCACTAAGATCAAAGCATTTTGTTTATCTTGGGATCCAATACATAAAAAATAGCGGCTCGTGTCGGCCCCATACACAAACCTAAACTCACCGCTTACTTTGCCGTTGTTTATCTTAACTGGACCGGATGGAAATAAAGCAATAGAAACTAAGTCATCTCCACTTACGATAGAATCTGTTGCGCTTTTTTTTAAAGATTTCTCAAACAACCTTGAACAGAGATACGGTCCGGCTAACAGGTTAAAAATAAGATTTTCTGGGAGCAAAACCTTTCCTGCCTCAAAAGCTATAAGAGACAATTCTACAGTACCCAACCCAAAGCCATCCAAATCTTCTGTGGCAAATCCAGCAAAAATACCAAGAGAAGCGATCTTTGTCCGCAGTTTCTCATCACTGCTTATGTCTTGCTCTATTCTCTCCTTAAGATAATCTTCTGTGACTTCATTTTGAAAGAGCTTTGAAAGTGTATCTCTTAGCTCTATCTGCTCATCTGTAAACATCTGCCAACTTTCTCTGTTGTTTACTACACCGACACCATATTACATCATACCCATCATACCCTTAACTTCATCAGGAGGCTCCCAAGGGGGATCAAACACAACATTTACCTTCACCTCATTTACTCCCTCAATCTCAGAGACTTTAAATTTTACATCCTCTACAAGTTGAGGCCCTGCGGGGCAGAGCGGAGTTGTAAAGGTCATATCTATAGAAACAACGCCCTCATCTGAAATTTCAATATCATATATAAGCCCCAAAAACCACACGTCCAGAAATAACTCCGGATCTTCAACCTGCTTTAAAGCTTCTATAACCTGGTCCTTCGTTACCTTTACGCTATCTTCCGACATCACTACCTTTTTTACTAATCAAGTCCAAATTAAGCCTATGTGGTTTTCAGCCGGATTATGGTAGCATATCTCATCT
>RFKT01000063.1 GCA_003694225.1 Candidatus Dadabacteria bacterium | reverse complement strand
CTTTAGCCTTAGTTAAAAACTCCTCTACATTATCTGGAATATGCTTTTCAAGCTCCCTCCTTAAATACTTTGCCAGAGCAGGAGAGGCGCCAGAAGTTGAAACAGACACAACAAGCTCTCCCCTCTTTGCGTAAGATGGAAATATAACATCGCATAGCTCTGGCATATCTACCACACAGCAAAGGACCCTAGCCGATAAACACTCCTGATGGATCTGCCTCTGCAAGGAAAGATCATCAACACAAACTATAACGAGATCAAACCCATCAATATCGCCACTCTCATACTCCTTTATGACGCATTCAACACCACTTTCTTCTGCCAAAGACGCCAACTCAGAGCTAATTTTAGGAGCAATAACAGTTATATCTGAGGTAAAATCAAGAAGCTTTTGGAGCTTATCAAACGCAATCTTTCCGCCGCCTACTATAAGGACCTTCTTCCCTGAAAGGTTAAAGCAAAGAGGTATATAACCCATAGCTTTAATATACCCTAAAGCCATTTTTTAGATCAAACACAACGACCGTATTGCGCCCCTTAATAAACTTAAGAGTATTGCTATATGTATACCTCTCTCCTCCCTCCGGAGCGCTTAAAACGACAACCCTAACCTTGTGCAAACCTTCCTTTACTAAAAACCTTTCATACGCAAGGCTCTCTCCGTCATGAAATATCCCAGTTGGAGGATAGTCCTTCTTGTGAAAAAGTGTGCCGTCTAAATATACCATTACCCTAATAGGCAACCTCTCCCTTGACTTATGGGATAGTGCTCTCATATGGGGAAGCAGTTTCTCAGCTTGAGCGGCTTCCTTTACCTTTTTATCTGCTTTCCTGGCCTTCCCCGAAAGAGAAATTGACAGGGAAAGAGAGCCGCCATTTGGCACAGGGAGGTTTTTTCTAACATCGCTTAGCCCAGCTATTACAACAGCAATTAAAGCCGCCATTAAAATTGCGGAGAGAGATTTTTGAAACGGGCCGGATCTCAACTTTTCTTCTTTCCGCTGCGAGCTTCTAAAATCGTCGAGCTTTTTAATCAATTCCTCCTTCGAGAAAGACCCATAGTGATAATACCTAATAGGAAGCTCTTCTAAAACTTTTTCAGGAAGATTAGGATGCCTCTTTCCGGAAATTCTCTCCTCTGCCAGAGAATCTCCAAGCCTAAAAAATGGATCATCCCTGCCACAACCTATCACCACCACTCCACCTGCCCCATTTTTCCGGGCTTTTTCAAAGAGCGCGGGGTGTATCCACCCAACACATGTGACAGGAAGAAAATGATACCCGTAAATCTCATCGCATATGCCCGTTTCCGGGTCCACCTCTATATCCATCCCCGCCGAATTTGCACATATAAATCCGATAAATGGCCTCTCAAAGGGGGAATGCTTTAACCATTTGGATATATTCTGGCGCGCGTCCACAACCTTAAGAAGAGGAAAAACTATCCCCGCGGGGTCACATGAACCGACACATATTCCACACTGTATACACTTATCTTCCGATATGCTCGCTACCTTGCCTGCCTTTTTGTTAGAAGAAATCATCTGTATCGCACCATATGGGCAGTCCTGAAAGCACTGCTCACAACCCGTGCACTTTGAATGCATAACATACGGCGAGTCACCCTTCTTTTTTAAAAAAACCTTAGGTAGCAAGAGTAAAAATACGCATATACCTAATATAGCGAGCCATCCCTGTAGCGGCGTAAGAGACTGTAAAAAATAGAGAGGAAACAAAAAGAAGAGATCAACCGTTGTCTGGCTTTCAAAAGCTGTCAACGAAGCCTTTGGCGCAGAATAAGCTGGATAAAGAATACTAAGCAAAACAAGTATAGCCGCAAAAAAGATGCTAGTTCTAAGAGGGGGAAGAAATCGAGGCGCATTTAGCCTAGATACGTGAACCCAAAAAAGTATGACGACGGCCAGAGGGATAAGCATATGGAAGAAGAAAACGAGAAAAAACAATAAAGAATGAAGCAACTCTTCGGCAAGAAAAGTTCGAGAGAGCGGCTCTAAAAAAACAGGCACTACATCAAGGAGCTTCGCTGAAGCCAGAGCCACCTGTTTTGCTTTTTCATCCCAAACAAGCCAATACCCAAGCCAACCATCCACTATACCAAAGACAAGGGCTATAATACCAGTAACCCATACAAAGTACCTCCCACCTGTAAACTTGCCGCCACAAAAAACTCTTATACTGTGGAGCAGAGCCAAAAGCACAAATGCATCCGAAGAGTAACGGTGAAGGGAACGGATAAATAGAGGAAGAAACGTGGATCTTCCAAGAGAAGGCACAGAACTGTATGCCAAATGCACGCTCGGCTTGTACCAAACAAGCAATATTATGCCGGTCACTAAGGCAATAAGAAAATTGAGGCAAGAAAGGCTTCCAAGCCAAGAGAAGATGTTGAGATCAACGCCTGAATACCTTCCTATTAGCGTGCTTAACCTGCGGAAGAAGGCATCTAGTGAGACAAAACAAGCTCGACACCTAAGGGAAGCATTAAAAGGCTTACCTATCTTTTTTCCTTCCTTAGAATTATTTTTAGATTGGCTCTCCAATTAGATCCTCAACCGCTTTTACCAGCCACTTATCGGACATAGCACCTAGTGAAAACCTATATGCAACCTCTCCCTTCTTGTCGATCAAGATTATCAGATTTGAATGCTGAATCACAGCCGGATTCTCGCTCCTCTTTCTATAGACCTCATACCTATCCAACACAGCATTGACCTTATCTTTGGAACCTGTAAGCAAAAAGACATTTTCATAATCGATTCCATACCTCTTTGCGGTTTCCTTTAACACTGGCACCTTGTCGTAATCAGGATCCATAGTAACAGCTACAAATACAACAGGTTTGCCCGTAAATTTTTCCCTAAGGAGCTTTAGCCTCCCTAGTATTAGAGGACATGTCATTTTACATCGGGAGTAAAAGCTGCTTAAGACAACCACCTTCCCCCGAAAGCTATCCAATGCAAAGGTGTTTCCATTTTGATCGGCAAG
>RFKT01000062.1 GCA_003694225.1 Candidatus Dadabacteria bacterium | reverse complement strand
CTTTTTGTAAGCACGGATAGTGGATTTGGATAGTTTGAACCCCTAGAATCTTTTCCGATCATCTTGTCTGTAATGGAGGGGCTTAAATATGTTTGTCCCTTTAATACAGACTTTATTGCAAATTGTAGCTCTTCTTCTCCTACATCTTTTGGTATGAATCCCTTCGCACCTGCATCTAAGGCAGCCCGTACTGTCATCTCACCCGCATTTGCCGTAAGAATCAGGACTGGAGGGGAATCTCCCTTTGCCTTCATCTTTCTTAAAGCTTCTATGCCGTCAAGTTCCGGCATGGCTATGTCCATTATAATTAAATCTGGCTGCTCTTTTTGAAGCAGCTTTAGGACTTCTTCTCCGTTGCTGGCTTGCGCTATCACTTTAAACCCCTCTTTCTTTTCAAGCAGTTCGCACAGAGCCTGCCTTAACACAGTGTGATCATCAGCTACTAATAGGTTTACCATAGTTCCAACCTGCGAAATTTAACCAAGCCGTTGAAAAGTTGGCTTTTTCCCCTTCCTTAAACCTTTCGAGCAATTAAAGTTCCCTACTATTAATTACGTCATTTTGTTAATTTCTCTTTAGTTGAAAAAAACGCTTAGAAGATCATGGGGTAAGGCAAAAGAGGGGCAATTTTGGCTTGTTATTTCAAGTAATTACAGTATGTAGCTTTGGTCAAATTACCAATCTATCCTTAGGTGGTGAATTGTTAGTCTGGTTGAGGTTAGCAAAAAATGGCTTTTTTAGTAGTATGAGGCTATTTTGTTGTCCATGAAAAGTAACTCTTCTTTTTATAAGGATACTAGGCTCTTTTGATATGCCTCATAGACAGCGCCCCTATACAATACTAAGTGTAGCTCAAAGTATTGATGGTTTTATTGCTGGGACAAGCGGATTTAACCGCTTTTCTTCCGACCAAGATTTAGACGATCTCCACAAGTTGCGCTCTACTGTTGGTGCAATAGCAGTTGGCATAGGAACAGTATTGGCGGATAACCCTAGATTGACAGTTAGGCGCGGATTTGAGGGCGCCAAACCCTTGAGAGTTGTATTTGATTCTTTCTTAAGGCTTCCAAAGGATGCTCTCGTCCTTAATGGAGAGGCCCATACTGTAGTGTTTTGCGGAGAGGATGCAAGCCCTTCTTCCTTTGATGCTTTAGGGCCTCTTTGCGAAGTTGTAGCCGTGGGAAAAGGAAAGGTGGATATTAAGAGAGCTCTTGAGTTCCTTGCCTCCGAAAAAAGGGTAGATCGCCTTCTTGTTGAGGGGGGAGGTAAAATTATAGGATCTTTTTTAAGAGAAGATTTAGCAGATGAGTTGCGAGTTTCCATAAATCCTTTTATCTGCGGAGAAGGTGTTAAGATGGTTTCAGTTTCTGAAAAGAGCGATTGGGGTGACAAAAAAGGGACTTCTTTACTCGATATCCGATTCTACCCCAAGTCGGTACAGCAATTTGGGCATTCGGTGGTTATTACTTACCTCCACGCTCGCTACTTTGAGCGTAGCAACTAAATTCTTTCTAAATACAACATGAAAGGAGCAAATCACAGATAGTTTCATGTTGTTTCCGTAAATTACTCCGCCAATGCCGAAGCAGAGGGCTGTTTGAGTGAAGTGTTCATCTCTTGCTTTAACATTTGCTTTTCCGTTTCGGTCCTCATGGCATCAACAAGCGCCGCAAACTCTTTAGGGCCTATAACGCCATGAACGACTATCTCATCTACATCTTCTGCAGCAGAGCTAAGCCCGATTCGGCCGTAGTTTAAAAGCCTGCCTATTATGCTTTGCGATATAGAAATGGCTCTTATATCAGCGTACCTAAGAACTGGCTTTGAATATTTAAGCGATAAAAGCCCCTTTTTGTGTATTATGCGATACCTGTCAAATATATATAGATCATTGTAGTATTTTCTAAAGATCTCCAGCAGGCACAGTACTGGTGGAATCCACACCCAGAGCCCCGGGTGTATTGTGGGGAGCGAGATACCAAATCTCGCTAATATCAGGTCTCTAGCAAATGTTATCCCGTAAGCTACTCCAAAAAGAAAAATATCCAAGAATATCAAAGGGAAAAGGGAACGTATGGCTCTCCTGCGGATAAAAAGCGGAGCTGCCGTATTAGCTATCCCTTTGTCATAGAGGGCCTTAGCTGATGGATATAACTTCACCTCAAAACACCCATGTAATAACTCATCGGAGATTATTATACAGCACTGTCAAAGCTAGTCTAGGCAGCCTCTATGTGGAAAGGGAATTTTTTGCCTCATATCTTCTGCATCTCTTATTGCTGCAGGGAGACAACTTTTCTAAAGGCAATATGGCAACCCCAAGGTGGCAAGGTGTTTGCAAGAATATTGTGTGCGATGGCAGATGCTTATTTAATGCATAGAAGCAAAGTTGCTGAGATAAAAGGGATTTGCCCAATAAAGACGATTGTCGAGGCTGTATACGCCTATGGCAGGAAAGTCAATAAATTGACGGTTTTTATGGGCCTTAAGGTTTAAGAAGTTATTGGGAGATACTCATCATGGATCTGTTCGTTGCTTCAAAGCTTATGGTTGATCTTTTGCTAGCTACCTCTGTGATCTGGGTAGCTGTAGCCAGTGCAAAGAGAAAGAACGAGAGGATCGAGCTGATTTCGAAGGAAGCAAAGGAGCTGGAAAGCAGCCTCCGAAAGCTTATAGAAGACGCAGAAGATTCGAGTATCGAGCTAAACAAAGAGCTGAAGAGAAGGCAAAGGGATTTAGAACACGTTCTGTTTGAACTTGAAACAATGGAACAGAAGCTAAACAGAATAAATGCTCAAGCTCAGGAGCATGCAGAAGAGATATCTCAGAGATGCAAGGATGCGCGCAAAATTCTCTCTAAAACCCCTCTCTCTCAAAAAGTGGAGGTAGTTAGGGACGAAGAGAGAGAAGATAATAGTGAAGAGTATGGCGGAGAAGGCGTCCATGACAAAGGTAACTCCCCAAGCGTCAATATATATGGGGAACCGATAGGGCAGGCATGGGAGCAGAACAGAGGTGAAGACAACAGCGGAAGCGAAGATTATCTGAATGCAACCAGAGCCAACTCCGTAAGTGAGGAACAGAAGCAAGAGGTAATGAAGATTATTGAGACTGCGAAGACTCTTCTTAGAGCTGGTGAAGACATAGCCGATGTTGCAGCATCTACCCGTCTCCCCATAAGAACCATAAGAAAAATCCAAAACGCGGTCTTAAAAGAAAGAGACACCATGCCCGTGGCTGAGGAGCAAACATCTGTGATCGGAAGAGATCCGAGGCTTGGTGTTTTGGGAGATATGCAGAGAGGGGTAAGCACGGTTTAACGGCAATGCGGAGAGATTAATGGACAGAGGAACATACGCAGCAGCTTCTGCAGGTATGGCGAGCTTGTTAAGGCTCCAGATTGTAAGTAACAACTTGGCGAATGCAGCGACCCCAGGCTACAAAAGGCAGGTACTTGTCGGCTCTGAGCAGTCTTTTGAAGATACACTTGCTTTTAAATTAGGGCTTAACGACAGGAAAATCAGAGGAGATCATGAACGTGTTCCAGGAGTTGTGAGTTTGAGGACAGAAACAGATTTTTCGCAAGGGCCCATTGTAAAAACCGGAAATGATCTTGATGTAGCCTTAACTCATGAGGGTGATTTTTTTGTCATAAATACGCCAAGCGGTGAACAATATACAAGGGCTGGCAACTTTTCTCTCAGCGATGACGGAAGACTTGTTACTTCTGATGGCTTTGAGGTGAGAGGAGACGGCGGGGCGATTACTATTCCTGCTGGAGGAACCATTAAGATCTATGAAAATGGAAGTATAAGGGTAAATGGCGAAGAGGTAGCAAGATTGAGGGTTGTCAGATTTGACGATCCATCAGGGCTTAAAAGGGAAGGATCTTCCAGATTCAGTTTAGGAAATCTCCCTCGCCCGAGGAGGGTAGACCCTGAGATTGTGCCCCGCTCTTTAGAGATGGCAAATGTATCTGTTGTCGGATCTATGGTCTCTTTAATAGCAGTAAACAGAGGATTTGAGAGTTATACAAAGGTTGCGCGAGCAATCGATGAGATGAACCGGCAATCTCTATCAAGAAGACGCATATAGGTTAAGGGAGGTATTAAACTATGATTAAATCACTCTTTACAGCTGCTACAGGCATGAGAGCTCAGGAGCTTAATATCAATGTTATAGCCAATAATCTTGCAAACGTGAATACAACAGGTTTTAAGAAGAGTCGTGCGGAGTTCCAAGATCTTGTCTATCAAACTATTACAGAACCGGGAGCGCCAACATCTGATTCTACGAGAAATCCAAGCGGAATTCAGGTGGGACTTGGAACTAAAACATCCGCTGTAAAGCAGGTGTTTTCGCAAGGAGATCTAAAATCGACAGGCAATCAATTAGATATAGCGATAGAAGGAGAGGGATTTTTTCAGGTAACTCTTCCGGATGGAACCCTTGCTTATACTCGTGCAGGAGCCTTTCAACTTGATGAAAATGGGCAGGTTGTCACTGCAGACGGATTTGTTGTCGAGCCAGCGATAACAATTCCTCCGGATGCTCTTTCAGTCACTATAGGACAAGACGGAGTTGTTAATGTGCTTCAGCCTGGAAGCCCAACACCTACACAGGTAGGGCAGTTTCAACTTACTCGATTTCAGAATCCGGCTGGATTGAAACAGATAGGAAAGAATCTGCTGCTAGAGACTCAATCATCCGGAACACCTACAACAGGAACTCCTGGAGAAAACGGTATGGGAAGATTGGCTCAGGGTTTTTTAGAGAGCAGTAATGTCAGTGTGGTTGAAGAAGTCGTTAATATGATACAGGCACAAAAGGCTTATGAATCAAGCTCAAAAGCTATAAATACGGCAGATCAGATGATTCAACAAGCCTTGAACGTAAAGAGGTAGTGGAATGAAACGCACTATTTCTATATTGTTCATCCTCTTTTTTGGGATGTTGCAAACCTCTGCGGCAGATAGAAGGTATGGTGTCCGCATTATTGGAAGGGAGGTTTCTGTTGTGCAAGGGAGTGAATTTACTGTCGGAGATATCGCAGAAATAAAAGCAGGGGAAGGCTTTAAGGAAAAGGCGGCGCGTATTGCAAAGGTTAAAATAGGAGATAGCCCTACAGCCGGCAGGAAGGCTACTGTAAAGGCGTCAACTGTTCTTAGCGCAATTAGAGAAAGCGGCATAACCCTTGATTCAGTAGGATATTTTCTCCCTAAAACCTTTGTAGTAAAGAGGGATTCAAGGATTTTATCGCAAGATGAAATTAAAGCGGCAATTCAGGAATTTCTTAGAAAAACTGATCCCGGCACTTTGGTTAGCAGGGTGATTATTGACAAGGCCCTCGAGGTTCCAAGCGGAGAGATAGCTCTAAAGGTCGATCAGATAAGTGGAGAGGGAAGAGAAGGAGCTTATAGGATTACAGCGGTTTTGCCGGAAGGTACAGAGCATTATTCCTTTTTAGTTAAGGCTCTCTTAGAAAAATGGGTTAATGTCCCCATCGCCCGGTATTCAATTAGAAAGGGACAGGTTGTTGGTGAAGGGGATGTGGCTTTGGCGCGGCTTAATATAAAAGCCCTTCCTCCTGACATTATCGTTTACCCAGAGGAGGTGCTTGGAAGGGAAGTAAGAAGGCAGATAAAATCCGGCCAGGTGTTTAGGAAGCGGGAGCTCCGTATTCCCCCTCTTATTAAAACAGGCGAGAGGGTTACTGTGATCTATGAAAAGGGGCTTCTTACCGCCACTGCCACAGGAATAGCTATACAGGAGGGGATAAAGGGAGATCTTATTAGGGTTAGAAACGAGGACTCGCACAGAGTCATTATGGCTAGAATTGCAGAGCCAGGCATAGTCAGGATAGATGTGAGGTAGAGGGATGGAAAGAAGGTTATTGGATTTAGTGGCGGCATTGTTTGCGGTTCTTGCCGTTTCATCGTGCGGCAGGCCGCACTTAAAGCCTGCTCATCCGTTGGTTCCGGCGATAGAATATTCAAATAAAATTAAAAATCCGTCTGGTTTCCATATAAACGCCCATGAGGTTGCAAAGCGTAGGGCGGAAGAGGCGAATGCTGAGTCGAAAAGGAGGGTATACCTTGAAAATTCAAGGCCACTTCCAGTGAAAGCAGCAGATCCGGAGATTGCGCGAAAGAGGAGGTTTATCAAGTCTGCCATTCCCGGCTTTAAACCTCCGAAGGGGCCAATGGCTGAGCTTAGCCAGAGTGCGGTTGGCTCTATGCAGCTTTATCCTTATGGCCCAGCAGGACTTAATCCAGCGGATTATAATGGACCTTTAAGCCTTGGGGATCCAGGGCAGACAGCAAGCCTATGGAGGAACGGGGGGAATAACCAAGAGTTCTTCCGAGATATAAGGGCGTGGCAGCCTATGGATCTTATTACTGTAAAGATAGTTGAGAAGACAGAAGGAAAGAAAGAGGCTGACACTGAAGTGAAGTCCAAGTCCACAGTAAAAGCTGCTATAGAAAATCTATTGGGTCTGGCTGAAAGGCAAGCAGGGTCTCACGGAGACCTTTCTCTTGACAATCTTATAAATGCAAAAGTGCAAAATGACTATAAGGGAGAAGGAGAGACTATTAGGAAGGGAAGCTTAAAAGGAGATATTTCATGCATGGTTGTAGAGGTGCTTCCTTCAGGAATCTTGCGTATAGAGGGAACAAAGATTATTGCCGTCAATGATGAAGAGCAGATAATGGTGCTTACAGGGCTTGTAAGGCCTCGAGATATATCATCTGACAATGTTGTTATGTCTACCCGAGTGGCAAATATGCGCATCGACTATTACGGAAGGGGACAGCTTGGGGATCTGCAGCAAGAAGGATGGTTTGGGCGGCTTATAAGGAGCTTGTGGCCATTTTAATGGTGGAGATAAGATGAAGAGAATTTTCTACTTATCTTTTGTGTTAGCCTTCTTTTGTACAGCATATGCTTATGGGGCTCGGTTAAAGGATATTGCTGATATAGAAGGCGTAAGAGGTAATCAACTGTTTGGATACGGCCTTGTTGTCGGATTGAATGGGACTGGAGATGGGAACGGGGTGGATTTCGCTGTCCAGAGCCTTTCAAACATGCTTGAAAAGATGGGTGTAAGGGTTGAGCCAGACGATCTGAAGGTAAAGAATGTTGCCGCTGTGATGGTCACGGCAGAGCTCCCCCCATTTGTTAGGCCGGGAACCCATATTGATGTAACAGTGTCTTCACTCGGAGATGCAAAAAGCCTTGAGGGCGGAATGCTTGTTTTTACTCCACTTAAAGGTGCAGATGGCAATGTGTATGCAGTAGCACAAGGTTCCGTTACAGTTGGAGGTTTTGCGGTGGGAGCTGGTGGAGACTCAGCCCAGAAGAACCATCCTACAGTTGGAATCATAGCGGAAGGTGCCATAGTTGAAAGGGCAATACCTTTTGATCTCTTCCAATCTAAGAGGATAAGAATTGTGTTGCGGCATCCTGATTTTACCACAATGACCCGTGTGGTGCGCGAGATAAATCTCTTTTTTGGCAAGCCACTAGCGCGGGCTGTTGACGCTGCGTCGGTAGAGGTGCCTATTACTGGCAAATATGCGCCAGACCCAATAGGGCTCGTGGCTCAGCTTGAGGCGATACAGGTAGAACAGGACGTAGGCGCCAAGGTGGTTGTAAATGAGCGTACAGGCACGATAATCATAGGGGAGAATGTAACTATTAATACTATTGCTTTGGCGCACGGAAATCTTCATATCACAGTAAGGAGTGAAACGCAGGTTTCTCAACCTCCGCCATTAGCACAAACCGGCCAAACTCAGGTTGTGACGAATGCAGATATAAAGGTAAGCGAAGAGGGGGGAAATTTTGCTGTAGTGAAAAAGTCTGTCACTTTGCGGGAGCTTGTGGATGCTTTAAACAGCTTGGGGGCAACTCCGAGAGATCTTATCTCTATATTTAACGCGTTGAAGAGGGCTGGCGCCCTTAATGCTGAGTTGGTGGTTATGTAGTTTTCTGTAAGGAGTATAAATGAGCGGCGGGGCGGGCGATATCTCAAATATGGTTTCAATAGCTGGGATGAATGCTGCGGCTCTTAGGGCGAAGAGGCTGAAACAAAACTTGGCTGAGATTCGCAAGAAAGGAGGGGCTTCTTCTGATAGCGGTGATGTTAAGAAAAGCCAGCAGATAGAAGAAGCTTCCCGACAGTTTGAGGCGATGCTTTTACATGAGATGCTAAAATCAATGTGGAAGAGTGTTCCTGAAGGGGGGATCTTTGGTGGCAGCAATGAAGCCGAGATCTATAGAGATATGTTCAATGAGGCCCTAGCTGATGAGATATCTAAGGGAGAGGGGGTTGGAATAAGAGAAATTATAGCTAGAGATATTAGGAAGTTAGAGAATAAATAAGTAATTAAAGGATGTTATGATAGTATAAATATAGGAAAATAGATGGCTACATAGTTGGCTCAGAGCATCATAATATTAGAAGAGGGAGTTTCTTTACTGAATCAATGGAGTGGAATAGAGATGAAAGTTGAAGGAAAAAGACTTAATCCGGAAGATGCGCTAAAGCTTAAACCATCCTCCAAGCAGGCAAATAAAAAGATATCTCAGGATGCCAGAAGCAGGGCCATTCCAAGAAACCACAAAGGAGACGTTGAGATCTCTGCTTTAGCCAAAGAGATAAACGCTATGGCTAAACCGCTTACTGAAAGTGTAAGGCCTGATAAGGTAGAGCACTTTAAAAAGGCGATCTCCTCTGGACAGTATCGGCCAGATTCTAAGGCGGTAGCGCGCAAGGTTATAGAAGATCTAATGTTATAGTTGGAAAGCCGTCCGTTTTTCGTTAAGGCGACATGCGGAGTTTGAAAAACCCGCCGATCTAGCTGCCTTTGAAATTTACTGCTTCACAGCGCTACAAGTCCATGTGTTTGGTATGTACCAGAGTTTGTCCCTGAATCTGTGATGAGAGTATAGAAATCAGAGAGATAGGAGATCAGAATCAGAGCTCAGAAATCGGAATCAGAGAGTAGCTTTCCACTTCTGATTGCTGATAGCTGATTGCAGAAAGCGAGTATCTTGCCTGCATACACAAAGGTACTGAAGCCCCCCTTGTTGCACCTTAACCCTTTAAATTTATAATTGGTTTTTTGAGTGAGCATTGCTTTAAGTAGGTACAGAATATGCATAATTTTGAGAAGAAGAGGTTTTTTTAGACTTTCCGGGACAAATTTGCCGGTAGGATTTTGTAGAGGCGTATTATGTTAAAGAGAAACCACCCTTTGGTTGAGGCTTTAGTGGCTTCCCTTGAAAGCGAAGCGAGGCACCAGAGACAATATATAGCACTTGTACAGCAGGAAAAGGAAGCTGTAGTTAAGTTCAGGACAGATGATGTTAAGAAGCTTTCAAAAAAGAGGGAGGATCTCACACAGAAAATTCTCTCTTCTCAGAGAGAGAGAATAGAGATCGTTAAGAAAATACTAAAAGAAGAGAAGCTTAACCTTAATTCTGTGAAGATTACAAAGCTTGCGGATACTGTTATGGGAGGAAAGGACAGGGAACGGGTAAAAAAAGCCGCAGCGATATTAAAGGAGCTAATAAGCATCTCAAAAAATAAGACAAAAGAGCTTGAAGGTATCGTGGGTTTTTCCATGAAGCTTGTAAGCGGCTCCCTCTCAGCGATAGTCTCTGCAACTTATGATTTAAATACTATGTATATGCCAAACGGGCGTGTAAAAAGGCATCAGGTGCCTGTAGCAAGGAGTGCTCGTCATATAGCAAGAACAGCTTAAATTGCCCATGGAAGGCACAGCTATTGCATAATTTCTATTATGCGTGTTGTCGCAAGGAATTTGCGGTCAAAAAAGGAAATTTTTGCCGGCTTATTTTATTAAGGGGAGTTTGAGTGGCAACATTTGGGACAAAGATCTTTAACACAGCCATAAGCTCTTTAAATGCTCAGCAAGCAGTTTTAGCCGGTATTTCCAACAATATTGCAAATGCAAATACGCCCGGCTATGCTAGGCGCACAGTTCAGTTAACTAACCAGACACTCGGTGAGCCTTCATTGGGTCTTAACATAGGCTCTGGGGTGAAGGTAAGCGACGTTGAAAGGCGTGTAGATGAGTATATAAACTCTGCTCTGCGAGGTACGATCTCTGAAAAGGAGGCAGCATCTACGGAAAATGACTTTATAAGCAGAATAGAAAATCTTTTTGATCTTACCGGCACATACCAAACAGTCGGTACATCTTTGACGGATTTCTTCTCCGCATTAAATGATCTCTCAGCAGATCCATCAAGTTTGGAGCTTAGGGCAAATCTCTATGAAAGGGCCAACGATTTGGTAAACTCCATAAACCTTGCATACAACACTATTTCAGATCTGCAGAATGAAGCTGACAACAGGCTTGCCACAGAGATATCTACAATCAATACTCTGACTGCCCAGATAGCAGATTTAAACCAAAAGGTTGTAAAAAGGGAAAACTCAGGCGCGGTTGCTGCTGATGAGAGGGATATGAGAGACCATCTTTTGGAGCAGCTTGCTGAAAAGATCAGCTTTTCTGTGACTGAGCTTTCCGATGGCTCTATAAACGTAAGCCTTGATGGCGGAATTGATCTTGTGCACGGCTCTATATCAAGGGATTTAGAAGTAACCCGTTCACCTTCATTTGCTGGCTCAACCTCGCCAGTTTCACTTTCGGGAAGTGTTCCGTATTATGTAGTTATAAATTATGGCACTGAATCGAGCCCCGCACATGTAAACCTTACTTCAACCCTCTCTTCTGGTGAAGGAACCCTCGCCGGGCTTTTGCGTATACGAGGGGTTTATGACTCTAGTGACACATCACCGTTTGAAGGAAACGGCGTATTGCCTGCAGCGGCTTCAAGGATAGAGGCTATAACAAGATATCTTCTTACTACATTTAACAATACCTACCTTGGAGGCGGAAACGCTGTAGATCTTGACGGCAACAACCCATCAGTTTATGGATTTTTTGATTTTGATTTTAGCGGCACAAAAGATGCTGATGGGAATGGGGTACCTGACGATCTCGGCAATCATAGCGGCGTGACAAACTATTCAAGTATACTTAAGCTCGGCATTAGTGATGCTAGAAATATAGCTGCGGGTACTACCTCTGGCGCTCCTGGAGATGGAAGCAACCTCTCTTCCCTTATAGCTTTGCAGACAACGTCTGCAAGCTTTAGCAGTGACAGTGCTGGTAGCTATACCTATACGGGGACTATAGAAGAGGTGTATAGGGATGGGGTCACCTATGTGGGGAATAAAAAGGCAAATTCGGACACCCAACTGGCTTTGGCAGAGAGTAATTATGAGGCAGCCGCAAATAACAGGGATGAGGTATCTGCAGTAAGCATCGATGAAGAGTTTGCTTCTTTGGTTAAATACCAAAAGGCGTATGAGGCTTCTGCCAGACTAATTAATGTTGCTAACGATTTGCTTGATCAGATTATGCTT
>RFKT01000061.1 GCA_003694225.1 Candidatus Dadabacteria bacterium | reverse complement strand
TTTTAGCTCCGCCTCACCGCTTTTTTTTTTTTTTTTTATGGTGCACAGAGGATCTCCTACTTTAATTTCTGTATCAAGCTTGACATCTATAGAGATTATCTTTCCTGCCACAGATGCCGGAACCGGGAGAATAGCCTTATCTGTTTCTACTTCGATTACAGTGTCATCGGGTGATACTCTATCTCCCGGAGAGACCTGTATGGATACAACAGTTCCTCCCTCAATCCCTTCACCTAGCTCAGGCAGATATATCTTCGTTGCCATCTTCTATCTGTCCCGTCTTTTCTCCGTAAGCGCCTTTAAGAGTCGAGCAGTGGTCTTTTTGTCAAGTTTTCCTTCTTTATTTAGTGCATCAAGGCCTGCAAGGGCTATAGAACGGCTGTCGATCCCGAAAAATTCCCTAAGCTCCTTGCGCGAGCTCGAGCGGCCAAAGCCATCTGTCCCTAAAGCTATAAGCCTTCCTGGAATCCACGGCGCTATAGAATGGGGGTATAGGGAGATATAATCTGTAGCTGCTACAAATACACCGCCTTCGCCTTCAAATACCTCTTGCAGATAGCTTTTTCTTTTATCTGTTCCACTTTGCCTATTTTCCTTCTCTGCAGCCAGGGCATCTTCCCTTAGTTTCTTAAATGATGTGGCGCACCACACAGATGCCTTTATGTTCCACTCCGATTCAAGCCACTCTTTGGCCTTCAAAGCCTCTACCACTATAGGGCCTGAGGCTATAAGATTGATCTGAGCTTTTCCTCCTTCTGAGGTTTTTAGCTTGTACAATCCCTTTAAGATTCCCTCTTCCGCTCCACTTGGCATCGGTGGGTGGTTATAGTTTTCATTGTAGCAGGTAATGTAGTAAAAGATATCTTCTCCCTCTCCTATCATTCTTTTGATGCCGTCTTTGATGATCACCGCTATTTCATAGGCAAAACAAGGGTCATAGCTTTGAAGTGTAGGAACGCTCATAGCGTGTATATGAGAGTGTCCATCTTGGTGTTGGAGCCCCTCTCCGTTTAGGGTTGTGCGCCCTGCGGTAGCTCCGATGAGAAAACCCCTTGTGCGCATATCCGCCGCCGCCCAAATGAGATCACCTACTCTTTGGAATCCAAACATAGAGTAAAATGCAAAGAAGGGGATCATATGGATTCCGTGAGTGGCATAAGAAGTGCCCGCGGCTATAAAGGAGGAGAGAGAGCCCGCCTCTGTAAGGCCTTCTTCCAGAAGTTGCCCGTCTTTTGCTTCGTGATAGTACATAAGAGAGGACTTGTCTACAGGCTCATATAGCTGTCCCTTTGATGAATATATGCCGTACTGCCTAAATAACGCCTCCATTCCGAATGTGCGCGCCTCATCGGCCACTATAGGGACAATATGCCTGCCGAAAGGAGAGGACTTAAGCAGCCTTGAGAGAATCGTCACAAAACCCATAGTAGAAGAAAGCTCCCTTTCTCCAGAACCCTTGTAAAATTCCTCAAAGATAGAGTCTTCGGGAAGGGGGAGTGGAGTTGGATCCACAATCCTAGCAGGGATATATCCTCCGAGCGACTCCCTCCGTTTTTTGAGGTATTCCATCTCCCTTGAATTTTCTGAAGGCTTATAAAATGGGAGTTTATCAACCTGTTCATCTGAGAGCGGTATGCTGAATCTCGTACGGAATGCCTTAAGCTCATCTTCGTTAAGTTTCTTCTGTTGGTGAGTGATATTTTTCCCCTCTCCGGCTTCACCCAGTCCATAGCCCTTTATCGTTTTTGCAAGCACTACAGTGGGTTTTCCATTCCTTTTGTTGAGAGCATGCCAATAGGCTGCATAAACCTTCTTCGGGTCGTGCCCTCCCCGTTTTAAGTGCCAGATCTCCGAGTCAGAGAGGTGTTCGACCATCTTGAGCACATCTGGATCTTTTCCAAAGAATCTTTCTCTTACATATTTCCCGTCGGATGCCTTATATTTTTGATATTCGCCATCTACGCATTCGTTCATGATTTTGACAAGCTTACCGTCTTTGTCAGCTTCAAGAAGTGGATCCCAATTTGAACCCCAGATGACCTTGATTACGTTCCAGCCGGCGCCTTTAAATATCGCTTCCAGCTCCTGTATGATTTTCCCGTTTCCCCTTACAGGGCCGTCCAGCCTCTGTAGGTTGCAGTTTACAACGAAGATGAGGTTATCAAGGTTTTCTCTCGATGCGAGTGTGAGAGCGCCCAGAGATTCCGGTTCATCCATTTCGCCGTCTCCTAGGAACGCCCATACTGTAGAGTCTGAGGTATCTAGAATCCCTCTATTTTGGAGGTATCTGTTAAATCTTGCTTGGTAGATAGCCATTATAGGGGCAAGACCCATTGAAACGGTTGGAAACTGCCAGAATCCGGGCATTAAATAAGGGTGCGGGTAAGAGGGAAGGGAGTTTTCCGAGGCAAGCTCCCGCCTGAAGTTTTTCAGGTGTTCTTCTGTAAGCCTACCTTCTAAAAAAGCGCGGGCGTACACTCCCGGTGAGGCATGCCCCTGAAAGTAAACTTGATCTCCTGAGGATTTCTCAGTTCTCGCCTTAAAAAAATGGTTAAATCCTACCTCTAAAAGGGTTGCGGCAGATGCGTATGTGGAGATATGCCCCCCGATGCCGGCTTCCCTTCTATTAGCTGCCACAACCATAGCCATGGCGTTCCATCTGATTATGCTTTTGATGGTCCGTTCGATAACCGGATCTCCGGGGTAGGGAGGCTCTTTTTCCTTAGGAATGGTGTTTATATAGTCTGTGGTAAGCTCTTCATCTCCTTCTATCCCAACCCTGTTTATTAGCGATTTAAGCTGCCGCATGAGGTATAGCGCTCTTTCACCTCCCTGATAGGATATGACTGATGACATGGCTGAAAGCCACTCTGCGGTCTCTTCTGGATCGAGATCTACTTCCCTCTCTGCATCTAAGATCTTCCGTCTGTTTTTTAGTGAATCAACTGATTTCATAGGCTTCAGCGCGTTAAGAAAAACCAATAGATCAGAATGCCACATTTTGCACCACAATAAAAAGGCATAAGGGCTAGGGGATTTGCGCAGTCAAAGGAAAGCCGTGTTGCATACCACAAAATTATCCGTAAATTCAGCAGGCTATGGCATCTTCTATAAATATACTACTATACTACGTGTCGTGCTGCACGTGTTGTGCGCTAAGGCCTTTGTAAATATATAAAATCTACAAACAGCCTTATAAATGGCAAGCCTGCTGGAGGAGGGGGGTTATGCCATAGGTCGGCTTATATCTGAAATCTGTACATTAGATGTCTCCTCAGGTGGTTGAGGGGTTGAAATATTCGGACTGGAGTTAATAGTTCCTTTTCTGGCTCTCTCGCCGGTTTCTCTGTTGTCGGCTCGTTTGGTTTCAGAAGATTTCTCTCCTTCATCGCTCTTTTTAGTTTCTTTTAAAGCTTTGCTTGCCGAAGAGACTGTTTCTCCGATACTTTCTATGCCGCTATATACGCTTTTTGCCTCTTTCTTTCCTTTTTCTATTGCCTTTTCCCTCTCTTTTTTGGCCTGAAGGATGGATCTTTTTACTTTTTCACCTCTTGCTGAAGATGATTTTTTAGCTGTTGAAGGGGAGTGTCCACTGTTGGATTTTGATGCTTCCTTTAAAGCATTAGCCGCCGAAGAGACTGTTTCTCCGATATTCTTTATGCCGCTATATACACTTTTCCCTTGTTCCTTTCCTTTTTCTATTGCTTTTTCCCTCTCTTTTTGTGCGCTTTTAAGAGCTCCTCCCAATTTGGCGCTGCTCTCTGAATCTGATTTTCTATCTCTTGATCCATTCTCTTCTCTTTTAGGCGGATTAAATTGAGAGGCCCTACCTAAAGAGGAATAGGTTTGTATCTGTACATTTTCTGCTTCCGATGAGTTGATTGATATACTGACCGGTTCGCTATTTTTATTATTTTCACTTTTTCCCTTGGCCGCTCTTTCATTTCTATCTTTGTTGTTTGTATCGGCGGTGCTTCGCTTTACGGTGGAAAAAGACTCAGAAATTTTCATGATATTTCTCTCCTTGACAGTTTAAAATACCCCTCTCTCCAGATATAGCTATTTCGGGAGACGGTGGGCTTCCCATTATACTTTGGGGCTATTATGGCTACTAAAAAGGGACAGGGATATCCCTGCCAAGTATTAACATATTGAATTTATAGATAAACTTTTTGAGTGTCCGATTCTGCTCCGAAGGCTTAAGGCGTTGCCCCCACCTTACGATATGTAAAATCCGAGTGAGCGCCTTTTCCCTGCCTGTACGGAACAAAGCCA
>RFKT01000060.1 GCA_003694225.1 Candidatus Dadabacteria bacterium | reverse complement strand
GTTAAATCAAAGAGTTAACTTTCAGCTTAAAAAGGTACGGGGTAACTTTTTTACCTAAATAGCCCCGCACTTTGACCTATGGAGCGCAGGCTTCTAGCCTGCAGAGGGGGCTTCGTGGGGGCAAGATGCCCGCGCTTCATAAAAGGCCTACGAGATGACGTCTTACTTAATATCCGTTTAGCTCGTTCCCAAAAGGTGCGGGGCTACTTTGGGAAGGTACGGGGTAACTTTTCGTTCCCGAAAGGTGCGGGGCTACTTTTGGAGGTACGGGGTTACTCGGCACTGAGAAGATTAAGGCGCTACGTTATGGCTGAGTTTGTGCAAAACCCTGCTTGGATAGTTTATAACAGCGTTTTATTTAATATCCGTTTAGCTCTTGCCTCTTCTGGGCAAAGCGGGCACAGAAGCTATATGCAGCCGTTCTGCTTACATTATACATTATAAAGTTTTCCCTTCTGCCGGTTAGGTAAGGCTGTACACAGTACTTTGCATAGTTTGAAAAGTAGCCTTTGTATATTGGAAATGATTTTATTTTGTTAAATGTTCCCTGAGACCAATGCACTACATCCAGCTTTTCACCGTAGTATGAACCCGTAGTCTTGGCAAGCACAATAGTAGCGCTGTGGCATGCGCCTCCACCCTCAGAATTAGGCTTAATTAACGCCCTTTGGTCTCTTTGCGGTTTATAAGCCTTTACAGATACGGTTATCATTGGCTGTTTATGTAAGATCTCCTTTGAAACTTCAGATAAATCAACCACTACCTGTACTTCATACTGTGTCTTTCTCGGAGAGCATGCATCAAATGGGATCACCGTATTTGCGGATATGTACCCGTATGGAATCTCCGGATCATTTATCTGTTCGCCGGGGGTCCCTGTAGGAATATCCCCCGATGATAGATTGTTGTTTGAGTCAGGACATGAAACCTGTGCTATCGCCTCGTCAATTGTAGTTCCGGGAGGAAAGAGTTGGAGAAATGCGTCAATTATCTGAGTGAGAAATTCAGGTGGAACACCAGCAAAAAACTCTTCTTGGGATGGAGGTGTGCACGATGCTTCCGCCGCAAATAACGAAGATTGTGTGTAGTCAGATAGATCAAATTCAAACTGTCCCTTTTGAAATTGAGGGTAAGATTTCAACTTTACAAAGTGCGAACCTGCTTCCCCACGTATGTTGTTATTTCTTTTCTTTTTTCTATTCTTCCTCCTTTTTTTCCTTCCTTTCTTCTTTTTGCTGTGGCCTTTTTTGCGAGAAGAATTTTTTTGAGAAGAATTGATGTTAGAGAGCTTTTTAAGCTCTATCGATACCTTTCCAACTCCTGTAACCTGCCAGTTTGTTGCCTTTGCATCATTTCCCTTTGCTTGCGCCCGAAAGTAGATCTTTGTTATGGAAGGGTCAGCAACGGTATAGTTTACCTCCTTTCCCTTGAGCGTGATGGGGACAACTACCTCTTGAGAAAAGGTATCAGTTGGGTAGACAAATACGGGTGAGATGATAAAAACTGCAAGTAAAAACAGGTTTTTTAACATAGCTGACTGCTCCCCTTGACTTTCCGCTAATATAGCCTTGTGTGTCTAATTAAGGGTTGTGATTCCCTTCTTAACTGTTATTCAGCAGAAATTTCGAAAAGTTGCGGTAAAATAAGGGCTTTCCCCCTATTTAATTATTTTTGTATTCCTTACAGGAGGTTAGCTTGACTGAAGTTGTGTATTGTTCTATAACACCATCTCTCAGCTTGGTTATATTGTGATATTTACGGAATAAGCAAGTTTCCCTGTGAGGGAAGATTTTAGAATAAGTGAGGGCGCTGTATGAAACGCACTTTTCAGCCGGGTAACAAGTCTAGGCGGACAACGCACGGCTTTAGGGCTCGCATGAGGACCCGCGGCGGGCGCAAGACTTTGAATAGGAGGAGGGCTAAAGGGCGACGAAGGGTTTCAGTATCTTCTCCTAGAAAGGGACACTATAGGTAGTACTTTGTAGATCGCAATTAGAGGGAGAGTCCCTTATGTTGTGCTTTTATCGCCTTTAATGGGAGATTTGCCGATCGCTTAGCGATTTGATTTCATGCCATCAATGTGTAAGCTCGAAAAAGTCGACGGTGCGATACTTTTTTCCATCTAAATTCCGGATTAGAAAAAGGGCAGAGTTTGTACAAATTCAACGAGATGGTGCCAAGATATATTGCAAGCATTTTCTGATTATCGTGCGTCCCTCTAAAAGCGGAGACAGTAGGCTTGGAGTGGTGGTAACCCGTAAGCTAGACAAAAGAGCTGTTAGGCGAAATAGGCTTAAGCGGCAGTTAAGGGAGATCTTTAGGCTGAATAGATCTAATTTGCGCTCCCCGTTAGACATCGTTATTATCGCAAGGCGAGGTTCACTTGCCCTGAAGTATTGGGAGATAGAAAACGAGATATTAGGCCAATTGGCGAGGAAGGGGTACTTAAAAAGTGATTCGGAAAAAGATGCTTAATGTAAGAAAGGCATATTGTTTTGCGGTTGATTGCGCTTATTTTACATATAAAAAGGGGCTCTCGCCCTTTCTGGGATGCAGATGCCGGTTTTATCCCACCTGCTCGGCTTATTTTGCCGAGGCATTAAAAGAACACGGCTTGTTAAAAGGGGTTTGTTTGGGTTTGTATCGACTGTTGAGGTGCAATCCTTTCTGTGAAGGCGGTATTGATCCCGTTCCAAAAGACTTTTGCGGCTGTGGAGAAGAACAGGCTGATGATTATAAGAGAGTTGTGGCGTAGAGATGGAAGATCAAAGGACAGCGATAGCGATTTTAATATGCATCATTATAG
>RFKT01000059.1 GCA_003694225.1 Candidatus Dadabacteria bacterium | reverse complement strand
CGCTTCGTCCTGTCTTCTTAGCTGTTCTTCATGCGCTTCCAAAGCATTTCCTACAGCCGCCCCCGCCGCTGAGCCGGCTAATCCTCCTACGATCAATCCGCCTGCAGGGGTTGCCGTTTGGCTTCCTACAAGCGCGCCCACTCCTGCGCCTATTATTCCTCCTGTAGCAGCTCCAAGTTTTGTTGTGTCTCCAGGCACTGTACACCCGTTTACAGCGAGCCATCCCAAACAAGCTATGCCTAAGAGTGTGTTTCGCATCATCTCTACCTCCATATTAACCGCTGCGCCTTTCAGGAAATCTTACTCCCATTCAAAGTGTTATAGCAGAGGCGCTTTCACTATTTATCCCTCTGTTGTCAGTCCTCTTTAGAAGTTGTGTAGCCTTTAAGCCTTTCATCATAGTATTTTTGCCTTTTAATATCTTCTATCTCTCTTCTCTGCCTTTCAATGTCTTTTTTTTGCCTTTCTAGCTCTTCATAATACGCCTGTCCCAGAGGATTTTTTTTCTGAAGCTCTACATCGATAATCTCTCCCGCAGCCGCTCCGCCTATGCCCCCTATAACCGCCCCTCCAGCAGTTGAACCGCTTTTCTTTCCTGCTACTCCGCCGGCTACAGCTCCTGCCGTTGCGCCAATAGAGGCTCCCCCGTGGTTTGAGCACCCTGCAAGCAATAGTGCAGTTGCCAATATAATAGATATCGAAATGATAAACTCTGGTATAGGCATGGATGCTAACAGAGAGATCTGCCTACACGTTGCTTTTTTCTTTTTGAGCATACAATCTTTACCGCAAAAGACAGCCCTTTCCTTTTTATATAATCTATCATTAGGTGGTGTGACGCAAGAAGTTCATTTATGATTTTCCCTGGAGACTGTAGTCCTTATAAGTATAAGGATGCAGATCCCAGCTGTTATAGCAGAATCAGCAAGGTTAAACGCAGGCCAATGGTATGCTCCTATATAAAAATCCAAAAAATCCACCACCATACCAAGCCTTATCCTATCTATAATATTGCCAAATGCTCCTCCCAGCACCATGCTTAGAGCAATCTGGCCCCAAAGGTTGCCTTTGTAGTCTTTCACTAAGAGATAAGCTACTACAGCAAGGGCAGAGATCGTAGCCATGCCTAATATTATAGTTCTGTGTCCATCCGGCATGTTTGAAAAGATTCCGAACGCAGCTCCTTTGTTGAAGGTTAAAATGATATTGAAGAGACTTGGGATCACGGTTATCGTTTCCCCTGGCGCCAGATGCTCTAATATGATGTGCTTAGTATACTGATCTAGCGCAGTGACCAATAAAGTCACGCAGGCCACGATTTTTAAACTGTTAACCCTTTTTCTATTGCTGAACTTCACAGGGATCCTTTTTGATTTTTGTTCTGTTGTACTGGCAGTTTTAGGCTGTTTATTAAAAATCCTTTATCTGCTTCCAGTGTAATTATACTGTTTCCTCCAGAAAACACAGCACCAAGAATCTTCGGTTTTTTGACGCTCAAAATGTTTGCCAGCTCATATTCTTCTCTTATTTTTTCTATCTGGTTTGGAGGCCCTTCTCCTCGCCTTACGGGCACAATCACGGTTGATTTAAACTCAGTTGAGGTTAATTCTGTCAATATTATTCGCTTATCGCTCCAGATTGTAAGAAACCGGCTAATGCCGTTTGCATAAAGCCCTTTTATTCTTGTTGAGTGGATCTTTTTTGAAGCCAAAAGCTTAAACCCTTTAATCTTCCATGCTTCAACAGTTCCGTCTTGGAGGGCTGCATACAATATAGTTCCATTGCAGTTTATTGCGATATGATCAATTCCAACCCCGTTTCCTTTCCTCCCTACTTCCTTTACGCTCTTGTATTCAACATATTTCTTGGTGCCTAAATTTTTGTCGTAAAACCCTCCGTGCTTCTCAAAGCTGTATCTAACCCATGCGATAAGATCACCCTTAAAGTTTCCGCTGAAAAACACCTTTCCTTTGAATCCTGATACAATCGCAGATATTGGGGAAGAGGAACCGAGATACCTGTTAGTAGGGCTGTTTGGATTCCATTCTTTTACATTTGGAATTTCATAGATGTTTCCGTCTGAACCGCCGACAATAAGGGATTTGCCAGAAGGGGTAAAGGCCAATGATTGTATCCGAGTTGAAAGGGATACGGTTTGTTGTTCCAATGCAGGAGAAGCAATGGATAAGATATATAGATTTTCCCCCACACTGTATGCAAGAAGGTGGCTATGATGTGAGAATGCAGATTTAGCTGTAGATGAAGGCGGTAGTTGCGCTAAAAGAACACCATCACTCGTTCCTTTTCTTACTTTCCAAAGGATGACTTTTCCATCCCTTCCAACTGTTAGGATATAACTTAAGCTGGGAGAAGAGCTTATATTCCATAGTTCGATGGCATCTGATAGCTTTTCAGTTGATTGTATATGTGTAGAGTTCCTCTTATAAATAGTCGCTATTTTTGCAGTGGGTAAGGATTTAGCCTTGGCGCATTTCCCCTCCAGTACGCTTGGAGGGGGTTCGACATTAAGATTTCTATTATGCAGAGCGGGCTTATCCCTTTTGTCTTGAGCTTGTTGTGGATTGGGCAGTGATGTTGCTTGAGTGCACCCTTGAAAAACGGTAAATGTTATACAGATAATGACATTTAATATTAATTTTGATAAGATACGGTAAGTGGAATGGCGCTTGCCTAGAGGCGCAAAAATATATAACAACGTTCTAGCCATATGGGCGTTGGTAATAAGTAAGCTGGTAATATGTGAAAGGAGGGGATATATAGCGCTTTCTCTGCTTTTTGAGGAGGGAAGTGGCAAAAGGCGTAGGGGAGCTTTGGTTAATAGCTCTTCGTTGCTATGCTGAAGGAATGCATGTAGCCCTAACCTGTAAGGATCTAAATTGTTTTGTGGGGAAAGTTGCTTATTTGATTCCATTAGCAGTATTATCCTCTGTTGGCACTTGGGGAATTGTAAAACGTTTGTTTGTAATGTACAACGTTCAGATTTGGAAGGGCAATTCCCTAGATTAGCTAGGTCCATATCTGGTTATGGTATAACTTTTCCAGGGCTAATAAACAGTATGGATTGATTTATTTTTTGCTAAAATTAACTGGAAAATTAGGACGAGTGAGTAAGTTATGGATAATAGTGTAACGGAACTTTCTGGAGAAGATAAAGCGCAATTTGAAGATCATGCAGCAAGTGATGACGCAAGAGCGGAAGCTGACTCAATTTATAAGGCTTATAGTGAGTCTTTGCGGAGCCTTGGAGTGCAGAGCATGGATGACACGGCTTGGAGGTTGTGCAGCTCTGTTATGGCCGGAAAGAACCTTTCTATTATGGGGTTTATTTTGCCTCTTCATCTGACGGCTATTGGAATCGGTTTCTTAGAGAGGCTTAAGCTTCTTTCTGAGTCAAAGATGGTTGTCATAGTGTGCGGTGATGATACGGAGGCTGAGAGTGTGGGCGATGTTATGTCTCAACTCTCTAATGGAAGCGATATAGAGGTTTTTGTTTGCTTGGGAGGTGACACGGCTTTTTCAAGTAGTGATAGGATAATAATTGGAAGCGCAGACAGAGTGCTTAAATGCATAGAAGAGCGCATCATATCCCTTTCTGATATAGCTGCAGTTTATCTGAAAGGGTTGGATCGCATACTTGATGGCATCGATAAGGGTAAGCTTGCTGATTTTATAGATAGCATACCAGAAAAGCCCCAAGTGCTTTACTCCGCATTAAGCAAGAATGTAGAAGTAGCTGAATTCGAGGCAAGATGCGTAACTGCACCTGAAACATGTGAGATACCCGACCAAGCGGATTCAATAGAGCATTTTGTGTATGAAGTGGGATCTGAGCTTTTGGACAAAACTAATGCAATATCATCGTTGCTAGAAACCTTTGGCTCCGGGTCGAGGGTGCTTGTGGTGACAAATACAGGCTCTGATGTGGATTTAGTGCAGGCTGTATTAAAGAAGCGAGGCTTTGCAGTTGAAAAAGTTGTAACAGATCGAGAGGACTGGAGTGCATCCGCAATGAGAAGCCTTAGAAAGGACATTGAAGAAGGTGCCGTATCTGTGTTGGTTACAAACGATGCGTCAATACAGGATCTGGATCCCACTATGTTTGAAGTAATCATCCACTACGGCATTCCCGAAAAGCCAGAGCAATTTCTTGACAGATTCGGATCCAGAGGGCAGGCAGTAAGCATAAAGGAATCGCATTGTCTAGTAAATCCTTTGGATTTTACAAACTTTCATTACTTAAAAAAGGTTACAGGAATTGAGTTTGTAAAATCATCCCTTCCTACTAGCGCGGATATCGACGCTATACGGCTTAAGAAGCTCTTTGAAGAGGCTAAGCTTGCCAATCATTTAGAGAATAGCCAGATTGCTGGCATGGTTGACATGCTGGAAAAGGATCCAAATAGGGCTCAAATCTTAGCTCTTTTGCTTCATGAGTTTTTGGTTACAGTTCCAGAGTTGAAAAAGGAAGTAGCAGAATTAGCCAGGAAGGATCGCAGAAGCCGTAGTCGGGAGCCGAGAGGAGATATAAGGAAGGCCTCAAAAAATGTCCGTAAGGGGCGTAAAGATACCCAGAGAAAGCATCCTAAGAAAAGCGCCAAGGAAGAGAGGCAGCAGCCTTACCGTAGGGAGAGGAACAGGCAGACGGAGCCCCTTCCGCCTGCAAAAAAGGATGTTCGGATGTATATAGGGCACGGTTCAGAGGATGGATTTTCTGAGGAGGAATTTGTGTCGCTGGTTAAGGACAAGTGCGGCCTTGTCGATGGTGGCGTTAAGAGGTTTTCCCTAAGAAAGCACTACTCTTTTGCGGATTTTGCAGAAGAGCAAGCAGATAGTGTACTAACTGCCTTAGAGGATGCTCCGTTAAAAAATGGTGAAAAGCTCTTTATTAGAAAAGCTACAACAATCTCTTTGCCGCGGGAGACATCTCCGCAGCAGAGCTCTTCAGGTCAAGAAGAGGGTGATGGGGAAAATGCTGAGCAAGCCATAGCCAGCGCAGAATCTCAGACTGAACCGGAGGCAAGCGATCTCGAATCTGGCCAAGTCACCTCAGAAGACGGAGGCGCTGCCTCTGGGGAGGGGGTAGAAGCAGGGGCATAAAAACGCCCAATCGCTTTGGCTTGCTTTAGTTGTTTTGGCATGGAGTGGTATGGACATTTTAGATAAGATTAACCGCTTAAGGAAAAGGCTTAATGCGGTAATCTTGGCCCATTACTATCAAGAATCACGCATACAAGATATAGCAGATTTTGTCGGTGATAGCTTGGCTCTTGCAAAAAAGGCTGCGGAGACATCTGCTGATGTTATTGTGTTTGCAGGCGTCCATTTTATGGCAGAGACAGCGAAGATTCTCAATCCCGACAAGCCCGTGCTTCTCCCCGATATGGATGCCGGGTGTTCTCTGGCTGATTCTTGCCCGGCTGATAAGTTCAAAGAGTTTATTGAAAGGCATCCCGATCACACTGTTGTAACTTATGTCAACTGCTCTGCAGAGGTTAAGGCGTTAAGCGACATTTTGTGCACATCTACAAACGCAGTAAAAGTAATCAACTCTATTCCCCCAGATAAGCCGATTATCTTTGCTCCCGACAAGCACCTTGGAAAGTTTCTGATGAAAAGGACAGGCAGGGATCTCCTTTTGTGGGATGGCACATGTGTTGTCCATGAAACCTTCAGCGAAAAAAAATTGGTTCAGCTTAAGGTGCGTTATCCCGAAGCACTTGTTGTTGCCCATCCAGAATGTCCGGAACAGATCTTGGATTTGGCGGATCACGTTGGATCCACATCCTCCCTCTTAAATTTTGTCTGCGAAAGTTCAGCAAGGCAGTTTATCGTAGTGACTGAGCCTGGGATCCTCCATCAGATGAAACTAAGAAATCCCAACAAGGAATTTATAGCTGCTCCGTCTGAGGATGAAGGGGAGTGTGCGTGCAATGAGTGTCCATATATGAAGCTTAACACATTGGAGAAGCTGGCATCGTGCATGGAGAACATGTCTCCTCAGGTGGATGTTCCTATGGATACGATAGAAAAGGCTATGGAACCACTTAATAGAATGTTGTCGCTGGGATAATTTGAGTATGAATAGGGTCAAATCTGAAGAGATTTTTTCCAAATCTTGCACTGTGATGCCAGGAGGAGTGAGCTCCCCTGCGAGGGCATTTGGGCATGTGGGATGCAATCCTCTTGTGGTAGAGAGGGGTGAGGGCGCATATCTTTATGATGTCGATGGCAATCGGTATGTTGACTATGTCTTGAGTTGGGGACCATTGGTGTTGGGTCATGGACATCCTGCTGTTTTGGATGCTTTGTCTTTTCAAGGAGAAAGAGGTGTAAGTTTTGGAGCCCTGTGCGAGGCTGAGGTTGAGCTTGCTGAGTATATAACAGGTCTATTTCCATCCATAGATATGGTGCGGTTTGTAAATTCCGGCACTGAGGCGGCGATGAGTGCTTTGAGGCTTGCCCGGGCGTTTACCCGTAAAGAGAAGGTAATTAAATTTTCCGGGTGTTATCACGGTCATGTGGATTCACTTTTGGTAAAAGCTGGAAGCGGGGTTTTGAGCTTGGGTTTGCCTGATTCTCCCGGTGTTCCTAGCTCAGTTGCGGCAGACACCTTGCTTGCCCAATACAATAACATAGGGAGCGTGGAGGAGATCTTTGCTGCTAACAGGGGGCAGATAGCCGCTGTTATAGTGGAACCTATTGTGGGAAATTCAGGGTTTATAAAGCCTCAAGGGGAATTTTTGGAGGAATTGAGGCAGATTACGGAACGGGAAGGAGCTCTTTTAATCTTTGATGAGGTGATGACCGGGTTTAGGGTTCATCCAGTTGGAGCGCAGCTGCTTTACGGCATAACCCCTGATCTTACGATGCTGGGTAAGGTAATAGGGGGAGGCCTAAATGTGGCTGCTTATGGCGGCAGGGAGGATATAATGAAACTTGTGGCGCCTAGCGGACCCGTGTATCAGGCGGGAACTCTTTCTGGCAATCCGCTTGGAATGAGAGTTGGATTAGCTACGTTAAGAGAATGGCATAAGACAGGTGTGTTTGAGACTGCGGCAAATTATGCTTCTAGATTGGCAGAAGCGATATCTGACATAGCTCGCAGCAATGGAGTGGCTCTAGTGGCTGATAATGAAGGAACCATGTTCGGGTATTTTTTCTCTGAAAAGCCGATTGTTACCTGTGAAGATGCGGCAGAATCTGATCTAGAGCGGTTTAGAAAGTTTTTTGCCGGTATGTTTGAGCGCGGAGTATATTTTGCTCAGTCTCAATTTGAAGCGGGGTTTGTTTCTGCATCTCACAATGATGAGACTTTCCAAAAAACAGTATCCGCTTTGGAGGAGGTGTTTCCTTTGCTTTAAGCTATAAAGATGGTTGAGGTAGACCGCTTTTTGGCAGATAAATTTCAGAAAGAGATAGACAAGCTTACACAGAGATGTACACAGCTTGAGCGGGAGCTAGAGAGAGAAAGGAGGCTCTTTTCCGGTGGTCCAACGGTAGTTTTTCGATGGGTTGCCAAAGAGGGCTGGCCTGTTGAGTATGCTTCTCCCAATGTATTTAACATCTTTGGTTATTCGGATAAAGATTTTATGTGTGGCCGCGTGAAATTTGCGGAAGTGATACACGAGGATGATCTTGAGCGCATACGTCAAGAGGTTATTCATTACAGCAACTCCGGCGCCGCAAATTTCGAGCAGCACTATCGTATTGTAAGACCTGATGGGGAGGTGAGGTGGCTTTATGATTACACGGTTGTTGTAAGGGATGATGCCGGAGTCATTTCACACTATGAAGGTTATGTACAGGACGTAACCGAGCGGCAAAGGGCGGAGGAAGAGAAGCAGCAGTTGCAGGAACAGCTCCTTCACGCTCAGAAGATGGAGACTATAGGGGTTATGGCGGGCGGCATAGCCCACGATTTTAATAATCTCTTGACTCCAATAATAGGGAGTATCGAGCTTTTGATGGGAGAAATTTCTGATAAGGATCACCTTAAGCATCTAAGAAATGCCCTTTTATGCGCTCGCAAGGCAGAGAGCCTTATAAGGCAGATCTTAATTTTCAGCCGTAAGCTTAAGGAAGAGAAGAAGGTCATAAGGCTTGAGAGAGTGATAAAAGAAGCTGTGATGTTTTTGCGTGCAACATTGCCGGCAACAGTAAAGATAGAGCTAAACTGTGCGGAAGATAGCGCGGCGGTACTGGCAGATCCAATTCAAATACAACAGGTAGTGATGAATCTGGTTACAAATGCATATCACGCTGTATCTTCAGCCAAAGACGGAATAATAAAGGTATCATTGTATCAACAAGACATTGAAGAACCTCTGGAGTGCGTATATAACAAGCTTGTGCCCGGCAGGTATGTTGTGATTTCGGTTGAGGACAATGGGGAAGGGATTGATGAGGGGCTCATTTCAAAGATATTTGAGCCTTTTTTTACTACCAGAAAGGTTGGAGACGGCTCTGGGTTAGGGCTCTCTGTTGTGCACGGTATTGTTGGGGAGCATAGAGGAGGGATACAGGTTCGGAGTAAGTTGGGCAGTGGAGCGGAGTTTAAGATATATTTCCCAGCAACTGACGAGGAATGCACTGATATAAAAGCTGTTTCCATGTCATCTATTGGGCGAGGAGAGAATGTAGTTGTTGTGGATGATGAGCCTAAGGTTGGCGAGATAGCCAAAGAGATGCTTGAAAGGTCTGGGTATAAGGTAACATTTGTTAAGGAAGCCAATGAAGCGATTGATCTCTTTAAGAAGCAAGATTTGGAGATTGATCTTCTTATCACAGATCAAACCATGCCGGGTACAACCGGCCTTGCTCTGGCAAAAAAGTTTCGAAAGTTTAGGCCCGGAAAGCCTGTAATTATTACTAGTGGGTATAGCGATACACTGACTCACAGCGTCTTAGAAAAGAATAATATACAGGGGTATATCACGAAGCCGTATTCTATGGCTGATTTTATAAGCTATGTAAGGGATGTGCTTGATAGAGAGAAAGCTAGGTCGCTATAAAAAAATTGGTAGTGCGCTCTTAATCTCAAGTCGTCATCATTTCAGAGGAGTCAAATACGCCGGGGCACGGTTCGCCGCATTGTTTGCATCTGTGTGAAAGGTTTAGGCCTGTAATTTCCGTTGAATATCCCCACCGTTTTATTAGCGGCAGATGGCATCTGCGGCAGTAGGTCGTAGATCCATCTTCGTGCAATACATTGCCTATATAGACAAAGTTAAGCCCGTTGCTTAAGGCGATTTCTCTCGCTCTAACCAGAGTTTCTAAAGGGGTGCGGGGTCTATTGGTAAGCCTAAAATCTGGATGGAATGCTGTGAAGTGGAGGGGGACATTCCTTCCGAGCTCATTTGCAATCCAAGAGGAAAGCCTTTCAATCTCATTTGGGGAATCATTTTCTTCAGGGATCAGCAGGGTTGTTACTTCAAGCCATACATTGGTTTCTTTGGCGACATATCTTAAGGTATCCAAGACTGCTCCAAGCTTTCCTGTACACAGTTTTTTGTAGAAACTCTCTGTAAACCCCTTTAGATCTATGTTTGCTCCGTCAATATAACGAAAGAACTCCTCTCTAGGCTCTTTATTGATGTATCCTGCGGTTACAGCAACGGAGGCAATCCCTTCTTCCCGGCACGCTTGAGCTGTGTCTACGGCATATTCCATAAAGATAACGGGATCGTTGTAGGTAAAGGCAACGCTGGCGCATTTTTGACGTTTTGCTATCTGGGCTATTTCGCTGGGAGAGTAATGAATGGATGATGTAGCTATATCTCTGGATTTACTCATATGCCAATTTTGGCAGAACTTGCAGGTAAGATTGCACCCTGCCGTGCCGAAGGAAAGAACCGATGAGGAAGGAAGGAAGTGGTAAAGCGGCTTTTTTTCAATTGGGTCAACACAAAGGCCGCTTGTTTTGCCGTATGTGTAAAGCACAATGGAGTCTTCCTCTCTCCCCCTTACAAAGCAAAGCCCCCTCTGTCCTTCGCTAAGTGAGCATTCTCTTGGGCACAGTGTACAAACTATCTTTCCGTTTGGAGCTTGTCTGTAATACCTTGTTTTGAATGGAGTGTCTTCTGGCGTTTTCATATGATATACTCCAACTCTATGGACATATCCGTTAGAGAGCCAGCTGTAGCAGGTATGTTTTACCCTTCTTCTCCTTCTGCTCTCCAAGAGATGGTGCGGTCTTTTCTCACTTTCTCTGAGGATCTGCCCAGGGATTCAGGCATCCTTCCCTCAGCTCTTATTGTACCACACGCTGGATATATTTACTCAGGCAGTGTTGCTGGAAGGGGATATGCCTTGTTTTTTGGGAGAGAACGAGCTTCGTCTATAAGAGAGATAGCTATTTTTGGCCCTTCTCATAGGGTTCCTATTTTGGGATGCGGATTAAGCAGAGCGAGGTTTTTTGAGACGCCGCTAGGGAAGGTTTCTCTTAGTAGGCGGTTAAATGAAGCGTTAGCGGAGCTTGACACCGTTGAGTGGAACGACGCGGCTCACGCCCGCGAGCACTCAATAGAAGTTCACCTTCCATTTATACAGACTGTTTTCCCTGAAGCTTCTATTTCACCTGTTGTTGTGGGGGAGTGTGGTGTTGAGAGTATGGCAGAGGTTGTAAGTGTGGCTTTTAAAAGAGCTGATTTGGTTGTGTTTAGCACGGATCTCTCTCACTATCTACCGTATAGTGAGGCTTTGACAGTGGATACGAAAACGGCGGATCTTATTGTTAAAAAGGAATACGAGTCATTGGTCGAAGGGTGTGCTTGTGGAATT